>CAYHTC010000358.1:0-2368 GCA_964359445.1 uncultured Sediminibacterium sp.
AAAGTCGTAATTGTTTTTGAGTGCCTCTATCATTCCAAGTCCTTTGCTTTTTGTCCCCCAAACAGAAATGAGAAGTGTCGGAATGAAATACATATCAAATGTTTTTTCGTTAACTGGTTTCAGTCCTATTACTACATCTGAAGTTTTGGGTGATTGCGTATAAGTCTTTACGCCAGATTTGTAAGTACGGTCAACTCCACCTCGTGTTCCGCCAGTAAAACTTACACTTGTTCTTGCTGTCTTAACTTGTGCTCTGATTATATCTTCGTTTCCGTTGTCAAGTTTACGAGCAATAATGATGTCGTAAGGTGATAATGGTAAATCTACAAGCGAAACGTTTAGATATTTCTTCATCAATAGTCCAGCAGCAATATGTTCATTGGCAAAACCTTCTACTGATGCTTGTCTCCCTATGTCTTCTGTGTTTGGCATAATTTATTTTTGTAAAACAATAATCCAATCGGTGTTTATTCTTTCTTCTCTTGGAACTTTGATAAAATGTTTGATAATTTCCGAACCAAAATAATTTTCAATCTTAAAGCCGACTTGCTTGGCAATGCTCATTAAGTATTTCCAATTCTCAAAAAGTTCACCACGCATAGTGTTGTTTCCTACAACAATTACATAGCGGGCATTTGGTTTTAATGTTCTAAAGGTTTCTTTGAGATTGAGTTTCATATCATACAAATACTTGTAAGCAATAAATGCTCGTCTCGGGTCTTTTTCAAAAATTGCTTTTAACTTTTTATCTGCTTCTTTGTCGCCAATTTTATGAAGTGTTTTGTATTCTGCAACTTTTACTACTTCGGTTCCGATATGAAGTTTCTTCATTGGACTTAATGAACCGCTTACAAGTTCAAGCCAATACATTTCAAGTTGGTGAGTTCTCGGATAATCAACTGCATTTGCATAAGGCGGAGAAGTAACCGCTAAATCAAAATGATTGTCGGGATATGTGAAATATCTTGCGTCATTCTCTTGTGGAAACTCAACAGAAATATTTTTGGAGTAATATTTTGAAAACTCGGCTATTCGTAAAGAATTGGTAAGTAAATTTTCTGCAAACTTTGTCAATGCCATTGAAGGATAAATTTGCTTGTTAAGTTTTTTTCTTACAACAGTCCGTGTGCAGTTGTCGTCTGCATTTGAAACGCTACGAATAATTGATGAAAGACAAATTTTACAAAAGTCAATTATATCTTTGTCTGTGTCTAACTCGCTAATAAGTTTTTTGATATAGGAAAGTTCAAGTAAAATTTCTCGGTTAAACCAACTATCTCTGTAATGAAAATCTGGGATGTCTTTTTTGTCTACAAGTTTTGATTTGTATGCAACTAACTTTCTCAAAAGTTTTTCAGTTACTTTATTTAACTCGTCTTTGTCAAGAGGAGTGGTTTTAACTTTTGCTAAAAGTCGTGCAAAGGGGTCAACATCAACACCAACAGAGTGTCTGCCGCTCAATAATGCTTCAATATTTGTCGTGGCACTTCCAGCGAAAGGGTCAAGGACTAAACTGTCTGGTTGTGAATAGCGTTTAATCAGCCATCTTGGTAATTCAGGAAAAAATTTTGCAGGATATTTATGTATGCCGTGAGAATATTTACTTTGGTCGTAACTGATAAAAAGAAATCGCTGTCCGTTTTCTACTGGCAAGTCCACAGGAATTTCTCCGTCAACACGGACAAGTGTTTCGCCAAACTCGTTTGTTATTTCTTTTACATTTTGAAGGTCGGGAAAGTCAAGAAGTTGTTCGTTTGCTCGTTTTGCAACTTTCTTTTTTGCAACCTTCTCTTTTATTTCCTTTAAAGAAATTGGATAGTAAGTCATTGTCGTTACGATTTGGGTTTTGTCAAAGGTAGATAATTTTTTGAAAAAAATATTTTGTCGGAATGTCAAGTTGTCCACAGCGTCCCGTGTCTTTTTTGCTATGGCTGGTAACGTCAGTTCGTCTAAAAACTCCGATTAGTAAACAAATATAAGCCGTTTACAAGCGATATCAGGCGGCTTGTAAAAAAGTTTTATTTGAAACTGTTGTAAAAACAGGAGAGCCTATATTGAAGCCCAATGCTTTTGTAGAGGTCATAATCTCAAAAAATAAAGAGCCAAGTTCTCTGAGGAACTTTTTCAGCACGTTTTTATCCAAAATGTTCATAAGCCGCCTTAAATTGTAAACAACCATCATAAATCCAACATCGGCAGAAGCCCGTTTGATTCCTTTTTTGGTGGAGATGAAATAAAATCCCCACTGACGTTTTATAACTCCGTAAGGATGTTCAACAATAGCTTGTCGTTTTTTGTAAGTGGTTGGATTAGCTTCAATGTTTAATCTGTTTTGCTCAATGAAAGAAGCGTGTTCACTGCGTTCTAT
>CAYHTC010000359.1:0-2368 GCA_964359445.1 uncultured Sediminibacterium sp.
TTTTAATACCTATGCTGCGCATGGAAGAAATTCCTGAACTATTGTAGCTACCAGGTTCTCTAATAAAATGAACAGCTATAAAAGCAGTCTTGGTTTTTATATAACAGGCGAAACCTATACCGGTAAGCATGGTGCTTCCTTACGGTTAGAAGGGAAAGAAAAAGGCTTTAATGACAATGCAATGGCCAGGGGTATTGTTATGCACAGCGCAGCTTATGTAAATGAGTCAATCATAGCACAACAGGGCTATATTGGCCGAAGCCAGGGTTGTCCCGCCATTCCGGCTAATATTTACAAAGCGGTAATTGAAACAATTAAAAACGGAACCTGTTTATTTATGTATAGCCCTGATAAATATTATACTACCCATTCAACATACTTCGGGTAAGCGCTCCTCAACAGCCTCCTGTTTACTGGCAAATTGTGGCCGGATAATCCAGCTTTTGTTATTTTGTTTTCGGATAACCAGCCAATAAAAAAAGAAAATGGTAGTTAGAATTGTTATAGCCGTCATACTCCATTCCGGCAGTATATGCTGAAGATTTATCAATAAACCATCTTCGCCAAAGTTACCAAAGCCAAATAAAGCCGGTAACCGGTACCAGTAATAACAGGAAACACCGGAAGCGGCAAAAATACTGATCAGACTGCGTTCAAAACCCGGCCGAATGATATTGGACAGAATCCCAAACAACAAAAGGGTTATGGTAAAACCAATAAGTGGTATCTGGTAAACAGAAATGAACGTTTGAAATGATGTGATGGCTGTTTCATCCTGAACATGAAACCATCCCCAGATAAAACCGGGTAATCCGCCAATAATCAGCAATCCGCTCAATTGATGATAAATTGTTTTGGTTGAGGCGTTCGGATGAATATTGGGCGTGGAGTCCGGACAGGGTACCACACAGTTCATACATTGTTCACAATGGGCATTAGGTATAGAGGCCAATATATTACCTCCATATAATTTTTCAACAGGATGAATCGGACACAAGCCTGAGCACCAGGCGCTTTTCCACTCATAAAAAAATCCAAGTATTGTTCCGATAAGGGCCATCGAGATAATTAAAATAGCCGTTGCCACTCCATTATTATTAAATACGGCATGACGTAATGGAACAATCAGATACAAGGCAATCACACCAATTAAATTCAGTTTCCCTAATTGTGTAACTGAAAGCTTTTTTCTCTTGGATAAACCAAAGTGCCGGGGTAATAAATTGGTGGTGGCCAAAGGACAAACGTTCCGCCAAATACCAATTGCAATTACAAACAAGGCCGGGGCAACGGGAATAAGGATGTTCCAAAACAATAACACGCCAATAGGCGGAAAAAACAGCAAACAAAATAAAATAACGGCGCCAACCAGCCAAACAGCCGCCTGTACTATCCGCCATATTAAAATGGAACGGGATGATAACTGATCACCGGATTTAAGTTCAATCGTGGTCATATATATAATTCTTTGTTAGGAAATTAAAAAATATCGATTTCAACAGAATGAAAATTAAATGAAAGCCAACAGCTAAAAGATGACATTTATCAGGTTTTGTTAAACCCCGGGGGTACTTCGAGTTCCCTTTCAGGCCGGCAACTGCCAAACAGATAATAAAACTACCGGCAAGCCCGATTTATCCGGATATTTGTTATTCAACTATTCATGGTTTATGAAGACGACTATACCATTCGGTTTTCTTCTGCTGTTTTTCATACAAGCACTTGTATTGAAAGCGCAGCAGCCCCTTTATCAATCTGATGTATTTAGCATATTTAATGATAAAGTAGTGCAGGGTAAGCATACGGCAACCATTCTGTCTAACCAAAAAATAAGAAGCGATTATCAAAGTCCTGCTAATGAATACCAGTCGGCCGATATCAGTTTCAAATTTGCTATTAATGGCAAAGACAATGAAATGCTACCCGGGCAGGATCATCATTTTACTGTACAACCCATTGCAGGTGTAGCTACAACTCCGGATATTATTTTTAGTAAACAATTCATTCAACGCACTTCGGAAAATAATTTTCTGCCTGCCAATACAACGGTAAAAATAAAACTGGATGCCAGAGACATACTCAAACAGTTTCAGCAAAAAGGATACTATACCTGTTTCAATGGCGTAAAAATATATCAGCAGGATTTTCAGGGTATTTATATAGCTGGCGGAACCCCACCCATGATATGGGATTTTGACAATCTGATTAATCATCCCGAATTAAAATTAAAAGATGATGATGGTGATGGCATTTATGAAACTGAACTGGTTTTGAATGAGAAAAAAAATCAAAAACAAATAGATGCTGAATGGATCTTATCTACAGACATCAGCTTTTTCCCAATGTATACTTCTCCTTATCTCATTTC
>CAYHTC010000360.1:0-2350 GCA_964359445.1 uncultured Sediminibacterium sp.
TGCATATTGGCAGCCTGGTGCCTATTTTATTACTGGTTCATTTACAAAAAGCAGGGCACAAACCTTTTGCCCTGGTAGGTGGCGCCACCGGTATGGTGGGCGATCCAAGTGGCAAGAGTGAAGAACGCAATTTACTGAGTGAAGAACAACTTCAATTTAATCAAACAGGCGTTCGTAACCAGTTAGCTAAATTTTTAGACTTTACTGCCGGCAAACCCAATGCGGCGGAGATGGTGAATAATTACGACTGGTTCAAAGATTTTAGTTTCCTGAATTTTATCCGCGAGGTAGGTAAACATATTACGGTGAATTATATGATGGCGAAAGACAGCGTAAAGAAAAGACTGGAGGGCGAAACAGGGATGAGCTTTACAGAATTTACTTACCAGTTGGTACAGGGATATGATTTTTACTGGTTATACAAAAATAAAAACTGCAAACTGCAGATGGGTGGCAGCGATCAGTGGGGCAATATTATTACGGGTACTGAACTGATACGCCGCAAAACCGGTGGCGAGGCCTTTGCTTTTACCTGCCCGCTGATTACCAAAGCCGATGGCGGCAAATTTGGTAAAACAGAAAAAGGAAATATCTGGCTCGATCCAAAGAAAACATCACCTTACCAGTTTTACCAGTTCTGGCTGAATGCAAGCGATGAAGACGCGAAGAAATGGATTAAAATATTTACGCTGTTACCAAAGGAAACAATTGAAACACTGTTGGCTAAACACGAAACAGCGTCACACGAAAGAGCGCTGCAAAAAAAGTTGGCAGAAGAATTAACCTGTTTTGTTCATAGCCGTGAAGATTTTTCATTCGCTGTAAAAGCATCCGACCTGTTATTTGGCAATGCAACAACAGACCTACTGCAAAGCCTTACTGAAAATCAGTTAGTACAAGTGTTGGAAGGAGTACCAACAATAGAGATCAGGAAAAATTTATTACAGGAAGGATATGATATCGTAAGCTTTCTGGCCGACACACAAATATTCCCCAGCAAAGGTGAAGCCCGTAAAATGTGGCAGGCGGGCGGACTTGCACTTAACAAAGAAAAAATTGTTATCGAAAAAACACAGATCGTAATTACCGACCTTTTGAAAGAAAAGTACTTACTAATCCAAAAAGGAAAGAAAAATTATTATTTAGTAATAGCTGTCGATTAAAAAATATTATTTTACTGCCTTAATCGCTTTCCACATCTCTTCCGCAACAAATAAGTTTCCTTTTGCATTCAGGTGTACCCTGTCTGTTGTAAGAATACCGGATTCTTTGTTCTGTGGATTGTTTTGTACATTATATTGTATAAAACCAGCACGAAGATCAATCAATGGAATATTATTTTTAGCAGTGTAGGATCGCAGCCAGTTACAATAAAAATTCAAGTCGCCATCCTGCGAATTGGAATGATCCGTTCTTTCACCTATCACCGCGGGTGTACTAACAATTACCTTAATACCGGCAGCCTGTAATTTATTAACCAGGGCCTCATAAAACCTGCCAAACTTATTAAAATCTGTACCGGTACCGCTGGAAGTTTTATGCCAAACATCATTCACGCCAACATAAATAATTACGATATCAGGATTATGTTTCAACACATCATTTTCTACCCTTAGATAGAGATCATAAATCTTATCACCCCCTATCCCCGCTCCTATCAGCTCATAATTATTCTCCTGACCTTCCTGCTTAATCAAAGAATCTACCAGCCTGATATAACCACCCGGAGCAATGCCGGCCTGGGTGATCGAATCACCAAAAAAAACGACTTTTTTCTTTTTCATAAAATTGAACGACATGAGAATCATGCTGATGACAAAGATGCCGAGGAGGATGAGCTTGTTTGACATAGAAGTTGGGAGTTAGGAGTTGGGAGTTAGTTGTTTTTTCCATCAGTTCTGCAAGTGATCTTTCTTTAGCAAGATAGCTATTTCCTTTTGCACAAAAATGGACTTTTATATTTTCTATGCTGGGGGGATTATCTTCGGATATGTCTGGCAAAACGGGTTCATTGATCATGGTTATGTGCGATGTGGTGGCAGAAGCGCCATATCTGATTAAAGACCTGAAATAAAAAGAATATATGAGCTGATTTTCAGCGGTCTATTTAAAAAATTTGGAACAAATAGAGCGCAACCCTATTTTTGCAGCCCATTCTGATAAGGAAGGAACGGATTGCCCGATAGTATAAGGGTAGTACAACTGTTTTTGGTACAGTTTGTCTTGGTTCGAATCCAGGTCGGGCAACAACCTCAAAAACCTTGTATCAATTTGATATGAGGTTTTTTATTTTGTATAGGTTGCAGGTTTATATTACAGCAGATCCCTTTAATTTTCTGTTCTCCAAAAA
>CAYHTC010000361.1:0-2350 GCA_964359445.1 uncultured Sediminibacterium sp.
TATGCAGTTTTCCATATTGAATGATGAATGAAAAAATGCTGCCATTGTTGGTCGTCGCCGACCAACAATGGCATACAATGGCTCACTTCGCTTCAAACCAGATGGGTGTGGCATCATCGGGAACAGCGTTGTAATTGAGAAATAACTCTTCGCCTTTTTGTATGTCGCGAACCGTTTTTATTGTCATCAGTTCGGTATCGAAATCCATTTCATAGTCACAATTGGCATCATAAGCATGATTATATAAGGACAGATAGCCCAATGCAATACATGCTTTCTTTTCTTTTACAGGGCCCCATTCAAAAATATAATCAAATAAGGCGGTTTTCTCTACCTGCTTCCTGTCTTTCGCGCTAATCACCAGCACAGGCGATATTTCTATAATAGTACCGGCCGCAACAGGTTCCGAACTAAATACTCCCCTCCCCCGCTTATCTGATGGCGCCACAACTAAAATTGGTAATATCATACTACTTTATTAGTTGTGAAGATAACCCAAAGAATGCCGAATATGAACCCCGCAATTTTGAACACCGAATTAATAATTAATTAATTATTAATTACTAATTAAATTGCCCCCATGTTACTCGAACTACCCCAGCCGGGCATTATTGAGCAGTTTGAACAACTGATTGCCGGGAAAAATACGCTTCAGATACGTGAGTTTCTGGATAACCAGAACATCAGCGATGTGGCCAGCCTGATAAATGAGTTCCCGGAATATGAGGCACAGATCATTGCCAATATGGCCATTCACCGGGCATCCAGTGTATTTAAAATTTTAGACATTGCCCAACAGAAAAATATTATAAAAGAATTACCCTCCGCCAAAACGGCCGAATTATTAAATGAGTTGCCGGCGGATGACCGCACCGACTTCCTGGAAGAACTACCCAAAGCCGCCATACGCGATCTTATTAAATTACTCGATCCCGAAGAAAGAAAAATAACCCTTTCCTTACTGGGTTATCCCGAAGACAGTGTGGGCCGTTTGATGACGCCCGATTATGTGTATGTATATCTGCACAATACCGTAAACGAAGTATTTGATACCATCCGCAAACATGCCAGGAACAGCGAAACCATTGATGTGATTTATGTAATTGATGAAAATGGAGAACTGATAGATGATATCCGAATCAGGGACGTAATCCTCGCTTCGCCGGAAAAAAGGGTGGATGAAATTATTGATGGACGAAATGTTTCATTGAATGTGAATGACGACCAGGAACATGCCAGCCAGGTATTTAAGATGAATAACCGTGTGGCATTACCCGTTGTGGATGATAATAATATATTGCTGGGCATTGTAACCATTGATGATATGTTATGGGTGGCCAATGAAGAGTTCAGTGAAGACATGCAGAAAATGGGAGGTACCGAAGCCTTAAATGAACCTTACCTCGATATACCCTTATTAAAGCTGTTCCGCAAGCGCATTGGGTGGCTGGTGGTTTTATTTATAGGTGAAATGCTGACTGCTACCGCTATGGGCTATTTTGAGGATGAGATTGCCAAAGCGGTAGTACTGGCCTTATTCATTCCCTTAATCATATCCAGTGGCGGTAACAGCGGCTCCCAGGCATCCACCCTTATCATACAGGCCATGGCGGTGAGTGAGATAACGATTGCCGACTGGTGGCGGGTACTCAGAAGGGAATTATCGAGCGGACTTTTATTGGGAACCGTATTAGGCATTATCGGGTTTATCCGTGTGGCCGTATGGCATTCCATTGCACCGCAATAAAATGGCCCTAACTGGATCATGATCGCTTCTACCGAGGGCTTTTCCCTGGTTGGTGTTGTATTATGGGGTACCCTGTCCGGATCCATGCTTCCCATCCTACTCAAAAAACTTGGCGCCGACCCGGCCGTTTCTTCCGCTCCTTTTGTAGCAACCCTTGTGGATGTAACGGGACTGATTATATATTTCAGTTTTGCGTATTTGTTTTTGCAGGGGATATCGTTGTAGGAGTTGGGAGTGCTGATATTCCGGTAAGCCGGCATTTTAAACACATTGTAAACGTTTACCGAATACGTGGTTATAATTCTGTAAATTTAAGGCAAGGTTACTCAGCTTTTTAAAGCGGGTACCCATGATCTCCTCCTTCCTTTAACTTTGGGACTTTAGTCCCGCGTTTGCCTTTTAACAAATACAAAAATCAGGTAATACACTCATTCTCAAAAAGTTCCCCTTCCCTGTTAAGGAATAAAAATAAATATCAGGCAAACAGAGGAAGGATTGTAAAATAATTGATATATTTATTCTGCCTGGGATTCTTACTCCCCCCAATTTAGGTATCTACACCCGGGCTGGTCCGGAATTGAAAAATTTTTGACTATAGAACAG
>CAYHTC010000362.1:0-2348 GCA_964359445.1 uncultured Sediminibacterium sp.
TAAATTACTGGATGCTATCATCGCACTTTTGCCGGAAGGCGCCCCTTTTTACAGTGAGGAGGATCTGAGTGATATGCCTACCAGGTTTTTTGTAGCTGAAATGATCCGCGAAAAGATATATGAATTATTTGGGGATGAAATACCTTATCATACGGCAGTGATGGTGAATGAGTATAAAGAAAAAGAATCACTGGTAAAGATTCAGGCTGATATTATTGTAAACCGCGAAACACAGAAGGCAATCGTCATAGGAGATAAAGGTAAAATGATTAAAGAGATCGGCATGACTGCCCGTCGCGATATTGAGGCTTTTATTCAGCGGAAAGTATTTTTAGAGCTGTTTGTGAAAGTCAGGCCCAAGTGGCGCGACAATGAACTACAATTAAAAGAATATGGATATAATTAATTGTAAATTAATAATTTATGATTAGTTATTTGATATTTTAATTTAATATATTTTTTATTTGTAAGATCATAATTATGAGTTACACAGTAGCGATAGTAGGCAGGCCCAATGTGGGGAAGAGTACCCTGTTCAACCGGTTTTTGGAACAGCGTAAAGCCATTGTTGATGATATAAGCGGGGTTACCCGCGACCGGCAATATGGTATGGCAGACTGGAACGGCAAGGTTTTTAACCTGGTAGATACGGGTGGTTTTGTGCCGGCCAGTGCAGATATTTTTGAAACTGAAATACGTAAGCAGGTTAAGATTGCCATTGAAGAAGCCGATTCGATCATTTTTATGGTGGATGTGGCTACCGGTATCACCGACCTCGACGAGGCCATTGCAGATATGCTTCGCCGCGGTACAAAGCCCGTTTATGTGGTAGTAAATAAGGTAGATAATAGTACCCGTGAACTGGAAGCCACCGAATTTTATTCTTTAGGATTTAAAAATAACTTCTTCATAAGCAGTATTTCAGGTAGCGGAACCGGTGAATTACTGGATGCCATAACCGAACCCATTATAGCAGAAGATGTAGAAGCGGCTATGAAAGATAGCGGACTTCCCAAATTTGCCATTATTGGTCAGCCCAATGTAGGTAAGTCATCCCTGCTGAATGCACTGATTGGCGAGGAGCGTACCATTGTAAGTGATATTTCAGGTACCACCCGCGATAGTATTCATACCCACTATAACCTGTTTCAAAAAGAGTTCATTTTGATAGACACGGCAGGTATCCGCAAAAAGAGCAAGGAAAAAGAGGATCTGGAATTTTATTCCATCATCCGTGCCATCAAGGCCATTGATGAGGCGGATGTTTGCCTGATTGTATTAGATGCATACAAAGGCATTACCGCCCAGGATGTGAGCATTTTTAGTTTGGCTGAAAGAAAGGGAAAAGGAATTGTGGTATTGGTAAATAAATGGGATCTTGTTGAGAAAGAGACGAATACAGCACGTGATTATGAAAAAGCTTTAAAACAAAAATTAGCTCCATTCACAGATGTGCCCATCCTTTTTATATCTGTGAAAGAAAAGACCAGGCTATTTAAGGCCATAGAACTGGGATTGGAAGTATATGAGAACAGGCATCGTAAAGTGCCTACTTCAAAACTGAATGAGGTTATGCTGAAGTCTGTAGCCAGTTACCATGCTCCTGTTGTAAGAGGGAATTCAATAAAAATTAAATATGTTACCCAACTGCCTACCCCGGTACCTTCATTTGCTTTTTTTACCAATTATCCGGATGACATCAAGGCTCCTTATAGGAATTACCTCGAAAACCAGCTTAGAATCCATTTTAAATTTACAGGCGTGCCCATAAGGATCTTTTTTAGGAAGAAATAAAAAAGTTTCGTTAAAATTTGCAAAATTCGTTTAGGAAGCTATCTTTGCAACCAAATTAAAAACTCAAAAAATCATTACAATGAAAAAAGTATTCGCGATCTTAGCAGTAGCTGGTTTTATGGCCGCCTGTAACAGCGGTGAGAACAAAGAAGCTAAAGTTGATAGTCCTGCTGCCCCTGCAGTAGACGCTACCATGGTTGACTCTAGCAAATTAGCCGTTGATACAACAACTAAAGCTGCTGCAGACACTACTAAGAAATAATTTCGAGTACCAGTTACTTTATATTACTTCTTGCAGGAAGCACCTTCCGGTTTTACCGGGAGGTTTTTTTGTGCCAGTTTGTACCAATTTCCCTTAATCGGGGGGTACGGCATTAATATTGACTTAATTTCACGCACTTGTTTTTTTAAATGGCTGTTGTGCCTTGTGACATTTTGACCTAAGATGAAAAGTATGTTGAAAGAAAAATTTTTTTTAAATTCTGATGAGGATACAGATTTTATGCCCATTATTCCTATCAATGAGAATGATAGTGAGCATGATCGTAATATAG
>CAYHTC010000363.1:0-2303 GCA_964359445.1 uncultured Sediminibacterium sp.
AAATTGATTTTAGTCAGATTACCCTGGTTATCCTCTGCCCCGATGATGTCTGCTGCCCCTGTCATGATCATCATACCTGTCACGTTCATAACGGTCATTACGTTCGTATTCTCTTCTCCTGTCGTATCGGTCATTTCCACCACCGTTAAACCGCCCGTTATTATAATTGCGATAAGGCTCTCTTTGGGGAATGAATACAGGAACCCGGTAAACGTTATAATAGGAATGATATCTCTCCCTGTAATAATTTCCCCTCAGGTAAGGCCTTGGCTCATTCACGATAACTTTGAATCCGCGATACAGATCATAGCCACGATACATATATGGAAGTTCAAATGCAAAAAGCCAATCACGCCCGTCAAAATAGATGAACTGCCTGTTAGGAATATCGTAATAACAGTCTATCTCAGGCAGATAATAATAATCACCCCTGGTATTTCCCGGTAGTCCCCATTCAGGTCTGGAACCAACATTGATATTAACATTAAACCTAACCTGCGCTTTTGTTTCGTTATTGAAAAGAAAAGCGGTAACAACAATTGCGGAGAGTAGTAAATTTTTCATACTTGAAAATTTTATACTCTGTATAACCCAAACCGAATGCCAGAATTGAAACAAATTGTTAGCGTTTCGTTAAGGAATCAACAAAACTATCCCGGCACGATACCTAATCCGGGTTTACCAGACAGGCTTACTTTACCGAAATCAAATTGTATTCCGCCTGCAGCGTCTTCAGATAGTAACAGTGGACCATCCATATCAACATAATCAAGCTGTGGAAGAAAATTGGCGATAGCGGCTGAACCGATCGTACACTCATTCATGCTGCCCATCATCACCTTCAAATCTAATGATCTTGCTTCCTGTATCATACGTAAAGCGGGTGTGATACCGCTGCATTTAGTAAGCTTGATATTAATACCATGAAAATATCCTGCACATTTTTTTACGTCCTGTTCAAACACACAACTCTCATCGGCGAATAAAGGAAGCGTTGATTTTTCATATAAGATTTTCATCCCTTCCCAGTTATCTTTTGCCAGGGGTTGCTCAATAAACTCCACGCCCAGTACGGCGAGTTGTGGTATTTTATCAAGCGCTTCTGCTGTTGTCCATCCTGCATTTGCATCTATCCGAAATGCAGCATTGGTATGTTTACGGAGGGCCTCAACAATGGCTATATCTTCCTCAGTTCCCAATTTAATCTTATACACGGGCCATGGTTTTGCCTTCATCTTAGCCACCATTTTTTCTATCGTGTCAATACCAATTGTATAATCTGTTTCCGGTATATGCTCCCATCTGGTGTTCCAGAGTTCATACAAAGGACGACCCTTCATTTTTCCGAAAAGGTCCCAGGCCGCCATATCCAGGGCAGCTACTAAAAATGGATTATCCGGAAATAAATGATGCAGGTAATGCCAATAACGTTCGGGATCAGTGAAAGCAAACTTTTCAACCAGTGTTCGTTTTTCTTCCAGATCAGCTATCATTTGTTCAACCGTTACATGGTAATATACAATGGCCGGAGCTTCACCTATACCCATAAAAGGTTCCAGTTCAAGAGCCACCACCAATGCAGGCTGATGTGTTTTGGTACGACCGTTTGAAATGGTAAATGGAAATACGAATGGAAGATTTTGCCGGCGGTAACTGAGTTTCAAGACAAATATTTTAGGATAGCCCAAAGGTAAGAAGGGAAAGGGAATATCGATATTCTTTCATCGCCCGCTTGCTATAATAAATCCCTTTAATTCTTCATTAAAGGCACTGGCCTGCAGTAATGCTTCCAATGTAAGATGCATCCGGTATTGCCAATAATGTTTGGAATTGGCGGGAATATTGATTCTTTCATCATTGGGATTTTCTCTTCGCAGGCTTTCACTTATACCTAATATATCCTGCAGTTGAAACACGCTCCACATAGCCGGAGAATACAGGTGTTGAAGAACGATTGCCCGGTTAATCCAGGCTTCACAATATAAAGGTGCATCACCCCACTGATCCAACTGGTGATTATAGAATCGCTGTATGCCTGCCCTGTTTTCTTCCCACCAGCCACGTATGGTACTCATGTCGTGTGTTGAAGGGGTAACTACGCTCAGATAAGGTGCATCATTGGGATGAAAGAATTCACTGTTCTCGTTTTTCGGCATGCGTTGTATCTCCAGACTTAATAAACCCAACTGCCGCATCACATCAGGCACACAGGCGGGAACCAGGCCAAGATCCTCACCACATACCAGCATATTGGTTACCCGCTTTAATGCAGGTAATTTTTGTAAGGCTTCTTTCATCCAGAA
>CAYHTC010000364.1:0-2294 GCA_964359445.1 uncultured Sediminibacterium sp.
TACTGGACCCGACCCGACCAGTTTGTAATAAGCAGGGATGCGTTTATACATGATTTCCCAACAGATGAATATGAAGAAGAAAGCAATTACCAGACCTGGCCCACAGGCGATCTGGTAAATGAAGGAACGGTCAACACAAAAGACACCAATGTATTTCCTGTTAAGCCGGGAACTATGCAGGCCGGCTACTACCGCATAGAAGCGATTGCCAAAGACAAAGACGGCGGGGAAATAAAAAACATCCGCTACATACAGTTATTCAATTTTGCCCATCAGCAGTTAGCTGCACCAACTTATCAATTCAATTATACAATCAGTGGTTCAGCAGTACCCGGACAAACAGCCTCTTTTATCAGTGGCAGTATGGCTGACCAGGTATTCCTGATCAGGAATACAGGAAAGCCACGGAACAAAACAAGCGAATATCAGTTTATTGAAAGAAAAAAAGGACTTGAAACCATACAGTATTCCCCTGATGAAAACGAGAGAGGCGGTGTAAATATTGATGAGGTTTTTGTTTATGATAACAGGGTGTATACACATCATTACTATTTGAATGTTCCCTGGAATAATAAACAATTACAGGTACAGTATGCAACTTACCGGGATAAAACAGAACCTGGCAGTAATGAAAAATGGACGGTGACTATTCAGCATTTTCAGCAGGAAAAAACGGCTGCTGAATTGCTCACCGGCATGTATGATGCTTCACTGGATCAGTTTAAATCGAACAACTGGGCCATTCCATACATTTGGGAAACGAACAATCAGCAAAATATTTTTTCAGCAGGCTCCAATTTCAGTGTTGAGATTGCAAGTGAAAATACTGTTCCCGAAAAATACCTGGAAGAAATTGCCAATGAGCATGATCATTTGGCCATCGATATATTTGAATTTTGGGATAGCGCATTGACGTCCCTGTATGAGGGAGGATTTACCGGCTATGGACCAAAGAGGTATAAAGCAGGAATGATTGAGGCAGGCAGTATGGTAAACTTAAGAGGTACCGGAATACCTGATCAAAATAAATCAGTTGCCGCAAAAAATATCGGTAATGCCGGTATCCGCACCAGGAACTCAGCGCCTGTGGTGGAAGCAGATTATGACAAAGCATATACCAATGTGAATTTGATAGATTCTGCAACAGGGGATCATATCATCAACGGAAAAACAGCGGGCAATACCAAACTGACTGAAATAACTCAGGTACAGACCCGGAAAAAATTTAATGAAACAGCCTTTTTTTTCCCGCAACTCTATGCCGATTCCACTGGTAAATACAGTTTCAGTTTCACCATGCCGGAAGCAATGACACAGTGGAAATGGATGAGCCTGGCACATACAAAAGACCTTGCCTTCGGTAGCAACCAAACCTATATTCTTACCCAGAAAAAATTGATGGTACAACCCAACGCACCAAGGTTTATGCGTGAAGGCGACAACATAGAATTCAGCGCCAAAATTGTAAACCTGGGTGATAAAGAAATGACAGGACAGGTAAGCTTTGAACTGATAGACGCTGCCAGTAATACCTCTGTTGACGGGTGGTTCCAGAATGTGTTTCCATCTCAATACTTTACGGTAGAAGCAGGGCAAAGTTTTCGTGTAAAATTTCCGATGCAGGTTCCATATAGTTTTAACCGGCCGCTTACCTGGCGTATCGTAGCCAAAGCCGGCGAATTCAGCGATGGAGAAGAAAACATTTTACCTGTTCTTACCAACCGGATACTGGTTACAGAAAGCCTGCCCCTGTTTCTTCAAACAGATACCACACAGGTATTCAAATTTGAAAAATTACTAAATAATAACAGTGAGTCACTCTCGCATGAAAGTCTTACGATTGAATATACATCCAATCCTGTTTGGTATGCTATTCAGGCATTGCCTTATATAATGGAATACCCATACGAATGCTCGGAGCAAAGTTTTAATCGCTTTTATGCAAACACACTGGCATCTTTTATCGTGAATAAATACCCTAAAATCAAACAGGTTTTTGAAAAATGGAAGCTGGATAGCTCCTCCCTAAAATCCAAACTGCAAACTAATGAAGAGCTAAAACAAGTCCTCCTTCAGGAGACACCCTGGGTATTGCAGGCAGAAAGCGAAGAACAACAGCAGAAAAATATCAGCCTGTTATTCGACCTGGTAAAACTCAGTAACCAGACAGAATCCCTGATCGAAAAATTATCTCAACTCCAATTACCCGATGGCAGTTTTAGCTGGTTCAAAGGAGGATATGCAGACAGGTATATTACCAACTATTTTCTATCCGGTTTTGGCAAAGTGAAAAG
>CAYHTC010000365.1:0-2293 GCA_964359445.1 uncultured Sediminibacterium sp.
CCTAAACTATCATGCTAAACCTATTGACCGCAAATACAAATGGCATGACTAACTCAATGCGAAACTTTTGGAAAGTTTCGGAACTTTCCAAAAGTTAACTCTCAATAAACACATAACTATAAACATGACCCAAAATCATTAATTGTATTCTTAGGAAGAGATTGTTGTAAAAAGATGTTTATCCTTTCAAACCACATAGTCCTCTTTGAGAGACTATGTGGAGAACATCGAAGAGTACACCCTGCGGAGAAAGGAAGCACCTCCGCCAGCCGTACACTGCTGTACTCCCATGCTCATTTTGATGTTCTGCCATATAGATACACTGGCGATAAAAATAAAAGTATCCAAAACTCCGGCCCGTTCAGCAATTGCCGATTAAACGAATACTTATTCCCCGATAACGAGGATATTTCACTGTTAAACCAGTTGTATCGAAAAAGATTAACTAGGAAAAATAATGCTGTTGTGATTAACAGTAACGACCACGCAGGGTGGGCAAACACTGAAGAATCTGTATTCTTTTGCAAAACCGTACACATAATAAAACTCACCGCGGTAAAATAAATCATGTACAGGGGGTCCATGGGCAGCATTTCTCCAGGCGCCAAAAATCTAATCAAAAAAGACGGAGATACTATTTTAATAAGAGCTGCATCACCCGTTTTGATTACAGCTGCAGTAATTGGTACATCCATTTTATGGCCCATCTGAACAATGCCGTTCTCAAAGGTAAGCGAGTCTGTTGAAAATCGCATACCAATCGCAACGACAAGCACAATAAAAAGCATTATAGCTGGTAAAAGTCTTCCCGACACCATATTAAAGGCTTTAAATGTAGATTTTTGTTATATTCCTTACCAAAATAATAAAACTGTTGGCAAAATTCTAGAAATTTCTTTCCAGAAATTTACCAACAATCTCAACTATTCTAATAATAAGATCTTGTCGAGGATTGGGCTGGAAATATTTTAAATAAAATAATAGTTACCGATAAAGGTTCATTTCACATAAACCCTACTAAAAACATAAAAGTAAATGGAACACGCGTAAATTCCTCGCAATGCATATATATTGAGTGGTCGATATGCGACTATATCAATGGAATGACCTATAATTGTGAATTTATAGGTACAACAACTTTAGGTTGTGATGAGGAACTTGTACCGCCAGGCGAAGGAGGTGGCGGGGATGATTCTGATCGAAGTGGCGCCATAGTTTCTTTCCTAGATCCGGGAGTATCTAATAACGATTCCATTAGAGTACAAGCTTCATGGTATATACATGGATCGTATGGATTTTTTGACGATGGCTATTATGAGGGTTCAATTCCAGTGAAAATGGTTACCAACTATTATTCTTTTCAGGAAACAGGTCATGGTTTTCAAATCCGCAACGATTTACCGGGTCATCAAGTGCATACTTTGTTTACCGGATCAATAACTGGTCCGGGTCCAGCATCATATAACTTTGGGATATCTCGGTATTATACTTACGCACAAGCTTTTAATCTTTGAGGATTTATGAATAAATTTTTATTTATTGCAAGTTTAATATTTACGGTTGCACTATTTGGCAATTGCAAATTGATCCACAATACCATTGCTACGGGCGAAATTATCAATCATGTAAGTACGTTTTGGAAATTTGAAAAAAATAATGACACCCCTTACATCAAACTATCTGAAAAGGCTTGGTATCAGGACAGTGTTGGCATTACACAAATCTGCCGTATTTGGTTCGTTCAAACAGCTGACTCCAACGAATCCATCGATATCCAAACCATTGGGTATCGATTTGTAGATTTGAAAAAAAAATGGGCTTATGAATATACAAACTTCAGTGATACAGCTTCGGTAACAAAAAAATATAGATATACAGATACTACTATTTTTTCTGGGGGTTGGAATTTTGCGCAACGCACTCCACTTTCAGTTGACAGTTTCCTTGTTTTACCTGATACAATTATTAATGCCGTTACTTATAAGCAACGTAGAATAAGTTATCTCTTTAACAAGAACAAGTGGGAAGGGATTTGCCTATTTCGATGTGATTTGAAAAATATGCACTTCCAAATTGACACTGCAATAAGCAATAAAATTGGCTGCCCACTTGTTTCCTTCCGATATTATCCAATAGAGAATCCTCACGCAAGGCTTGACCGGGAAGTAAAATTTATTTCGAATCAATTTCCTGGCTCTGTTGTCAGAGTATTTGCAGCATGGAAAAGAAATGAAATAAAATACCCTGTACAATAAATTGAATAAAATCAAATTGCCGACCTTTCGGGGAGTGA
>CAYHTC010000366.1:0-2283 GCA_964359445.1 uncultured Sediminibacterium sp.
CAGATAAACCACCACCTTTAGGGTTCTGAATTAATACCATAAAACCTAACGCCGCAGCGGCAATCACAATCAGAATCAAAAACAAGATAATCATATTATATTCCTTTTAGTTGTTCGATTTTGGCAGCAAAATAACTGGATTTTTCAGGATTTAAGAAACTTAATTTGATCAGCAACTGTATGGCTTTCTCTTTCTGACCCTGTTTGATCAATACTTCTGCCATGGTTTCTGTAAGAATTTCCCTTGTTTCATTGGAGTTTTTGGCTGTTTCTGCCACTGCTTTCTCCATTTCCAGGTTGAATGCCAGTTCTGCGGGGTTCACCTGTTTGATCTGTTTGAGCCAATCGGTAAACTTTAACAGGTGCCTGGTAAGCTTATCCTGTGGAATAGACGAAAGGTCTATTTTAATCCCCTGAGAGGCAAAATAGTCGATCGTATGCAGCCGTTGTTTCTCTGTTTCAATATCTAATAATTCGTTCGGGTCAACCGGTTTATTAAAAGCAGCCAGTTGGCCGGAAAGTATACCTGCAATCCTATTCTCGGTTTCTGACGATAAACCGGGATTTTTGTTTTCTGTGTTTTTTTCGCCCGCCGGATCAATTTTACGCATAATGTCCTTCACAGCTTCAACTGTAGGTACGGCAATACCTGCCGGTAGGGTACTGGGTGGATGGATAGTTGCTGTTGACAGGTTGTGCAGGTCTTTTTCACTATGCTGCAGTTGGTACCACAACCAATTGGGATTGGTAAAGTACAGGTTAGCTTTTTGTGATAAGGCAAAGGATTCTTTATGGGTTGCAGCTCTCTCCTTAGCGGCCAGAAAAAACCGGGCAGGAATAAAATAGGGGTATAGGTCGGCTATCTTTTGCAAACTCTCTGTTGTAAGTTGAGCCAGCTCCAGTTTTCCGGATAATTGAAATAATGCTTTTTCCTGTGTCAAACTCATTTTGTATTCGTTTTCACTGGTTACCAGTTAGAAAAGATACGGTTAAAAATATCATCTGTTAATGATCTCACTACTTCATCGAGCAATGCACCTTCTGCCTGTTGAAGAGAAAGGTTGGCTGAATAATCGAAACTCCTGCTTACATCAAACTCTTCCGTTATATTTTCCAGTGTTTTTTTCAATGTCATGTGTAAGGTAACCGTTAAACGGTTGGTACTGGCCTGCTGCGCACTTACACCTACTGTTTGGCTGGGGTCATACACGGTAATGGTTCCATTAATCACATAATGCGCATCATCACTATTGGTTCTGGTTAACTTGGTTTGACCGGTAATCTTCAGTAAAATTTTATCAGTAAATTTCTGACTCAGTTGCGGGTTAATATAACGGGCCTGGTTCAGGATATAACCAACCTTAACCGTTTTTACTTCAGCCGGTATAGTAGCGTCTCTGAATTTATAAATGCCACAGGATGCAAGTAAAACACCTGCAAAACAAAATAGTAAAAAAGAAAGCAATCCTCTTGTTTTTCGCACGCCTGTTATCACATTTTCCCGCATGACCTCAATTTTTATTTTTAATTTTTAATTTTTAATTTTTAATTGTCATTCATCTATATAATACTCCTTAAGCTTCCGGTAAAGCGTTCTCTCACTTATGCCCAGGTCAAGTGAAGCATCTTTCCTTTTACCCTTGTGCTTTTTCAGGGCTTTGATTATGAGCTCTTTTTCCTTGTCCACGATATTTAGTGATTCCTCCACTTCTTCATGCTGGTGAATTCCATCATCGTGCAGTAACACCGGATGTGATGAATGGCTACCTGAGGGCAGGAAAGAGGGTTGTGCGTTTCCTGATGACGGTATGGTGGATGGAACAAGCATAGATTGATTATCATTATTATTTTGATAATCATTGCTCAGTGAATCCCTCGTAAAGTTAGCTGCGTTTCCGGCGAGTGAAGGGTTCTGTAATATTTCCAGAAACATTTTCTTTAATTCTGTTACATCTTTTTTCATGTCGAAAAAAAGTTTGTACAGGATTTCCCTTTCATTGGCAAAATCACCGGAAGCAGTGGGTTGCCCGGTAATCATAGGTAAACGGTTGCCTATACTTTCAGGCAGGAATCTTCTCATTTCATTGCCACTGATCTGCGCGCTGGTGCTTAACACAGAAATCTGTTCCGCAATATTCTTCAACTCCCTTACATTACCCTGCCAGCGATGGTTAATTAACAGGTTTTTGGCTTCCTCATCCAATTGAACAGGAGGGGTTTTATACCGTTCTGAAAAATCAACCACAAATTTTCTGAATAAAAGGAGAATATCTTCTTTTCTGT
>CAYHTC010000367.1:0-2278 GCA_964359445.1 uncultured Sediminibacterium sp.
TCAACCGTTGTTGCTTCATCAAACAGGCATGGTTTTACTTTTCCAAAAAGCGGTAACATGGGTGGCCTTTTGGGAATATCGAGGCTAACCCAGGCTATTTCTCCTTTGGAAGTAACAGCGTTTTCTATTTGTGCCCAATCGGTCGGGGTACCTATTGCGGCTCCTGCTTTATCGGTTCTTGCCCTTGCAGTGAATTTCTGCGCCACCAGCCTGCCCAGCGCCTCACCTGCTTCAACATCACTACGCGTATTGGCACCGGCAATGATGCTGGAAAGTTCCTGCTCTTCCAATTTCTGTTGTATGTAGGCGATTTCACCGGGAAATAACAGCTTCATCATTTCGGCAGTTACACCCGCCAATACAGCGCTCTCTGAAGGATAGGAAGGCAGGTCTGTTGGCTGCAATTTAGCCTGAATAGCTGCATCTGTTTTATACGGTGCCGCACGGTTGTATAGTTTTTTATAATACCAGGCAGCTACCAATGCATCATACTGTGCCGCACTGATATAGGCGTAGGCCCTTGCGGCATACGGTGGATTGGCAAAAGGGAATAAAGGATACGCGAACGGATTAGCGGCACTGGGTGCAGGATATACACCATCTGCTTTTTGATAAGGCGGAAGATTATATTTTGCCACCAGTTCCCTCATCAGTTCATTCCATCTTAATACGCCACCGGCACCCCAATAAGCAATCTTTTCTTCCTGCTCTTTGGTGATATTTTGTTGCAGGGCCTTAATCTCATTCAGATCCGCAATATAAGCCGGTGTGGTAACGGCAACCGGCGCCGCCACACTGAATTCTGTTGGACCGGTCAAAAAAACCGTTTTCCACGAACCTGCGTCAATATCTGTTTTAGATGGGTTAAGCGCCGGAAGATTATCAGTTCTTCCCGGAGTAACTTTAGAGCAGGACAACTGCGCTGCAATAATCACTACAATGATTATTAATGTTGATAAAAATATCTTTTTCATGTTATTTTTCTTTAATAGGCTGAGCTGATTTTGTTGCCCTTTTGGCTTTGTGCGAAAAATCAAGAATGTAAAATGCACCTCCATTAATACTGCCTGCCTGGCCCACGTTTCTTCCCGCAAGGGTAATACTTCCCCCGCCAATCAGCGCTAATCCATCTACTACCCGTACATTGTATTTGATATTGATACCCGCAGTAGTGGCATTCATTTTATTGCTGGGAAAAGGCATATTGTTGCGGGTGATATCAAATCCGCCCAATGTGGTCCAGTTATTAACGATTGCTTCCGCAATCATTCGTCCGCTGCGATAACCTGTTCTGAGCTGAACATTTGATGCATCGGGCATAGACACTTCATTTGTTATGTGCTGCTCTGTTGTATAGTAAGAATTACGGTCTATTTTGATATTGCTCCGCACCACATACGTACCGGATACCGTGGTAAACCATTTACCAACCTGGTAATCCACCATACCCCGCAATGAAAGATTGGTGCTGTGAAGGCCAATGGATAATGGTAGAAAATCAGCCACGTAATTCGTAGTAGGGAAAGAGAGTCCGCCAATACCGTAAACAGAAAATATTCCTCTCCCAAGTTTCTTTTCAACAGGCATCCACTTGATCCATAAAGAAATATCCTGGAAGCCTTTTAACCCATGTAAGGTTCCCTCTGATGCTTTTGTTTGCACATAAGGCAAACCGAACAACAGGTTCAGTTTATCCGATACACCATAGTTACCCATTACTGCATACATTTTTGTTGAAACTGTTCCAAGGTTCTCATTATTTCTCTTAAGTGTTCCTTCCCAATAGTCTGTCCAGTTGCTGCTATTATACATCAGACCGGTACAGAAATTATTTTTAGTCATCATAATGGCATCCATATCTGTTTGGGCAGATAGCTGTAGAAATGAAAGCAGCATGCAAAGACTGAGCAACTTTTTTTTGCAATAGCCAGTATTATATCTTCTCATAATAGAAAATTCAAGTTTTTTAGCAATTAATAATGGTGTTGAAAAAAACTAATTCTTTTTCATTTTCAAACGGTCAGCCACTAATTGACCAATACTTTTTCCTACTTCCGTACTTACCATACAGGAATGGTGGTAATGTAATCCACCGTAAAAACGGGCCCAGTTATTTTCATCTGCGGCTGCGCGGAATGATTTGAATGAACGGTTTGCGATACCAAATTCCAGTTCAGTAGAATCGGTGTAAGCAAAATTATCGCCAAACACACTCGTTAATGCTTCCGCCGCTGAAGAGGAAATAGTAGAATGCCCGCATGTATATTCAGGGAATGCC
>CAYHTC010000368.1:0-2276 GCA_964359445.1 uncultured Sediminibacterium sp.
ACCTCAACTATTTCGGCTTTGTATGATTTAATCTTGCTTACTGTAACTATAAAAGAACGGTGAATCCGTTTGAAGATATCCGCAGGTAAAAGAATCCGTGGATGCGTAAGAGTTTTTTAAATCCATAGCATAAATTTTCTATAGGCCAGATACCCCCTTGACTGACTAAATTCATCAACCTGCCCTCCAGGAAGGTTTAACAATGCAATCCTATTGAATCATCTTCCCCCTGATGATGTCCATCAGTTCAGCCTTATAATTTTCTCCTATCTGTATTTCCGCTGTTACATTTTTTAACCGCACTAAATTTCCTTCAATGCCTGTGATTCGATTGATGGGTATAATGAAAGATTTATGTACCCGGATAAATTGTTTTTTGGGCAGGTGTTCTTCCAGTTCTTTCATGCTTGTATAAACAAGTGTTTTTTGGCCTCCACAATGAATAGCCATATAATTTTTCATGCTTTCGATAAAATCAATATCAGCGAGGTTGATCTTCAGAAGTTTTCCTTTTGATTTTGTTTTTACAAAAATGTAATCATCTTCCGGAGTTTCTTGCTTACTTGTATTGCCTGCATTTATCTGTTCTACCGCTTTTTGTACCGCTGCTAAAAAACGGGGCAACCGGATAGGTTTTAGAAGATAATCCAACACATACAGTTCATAACCTTCCAGCGCAAATTCGCTGTAAGCTGTAGTCAATATCACTTTGCTTTTGCCATGGATAGTTTTAATAAAATCAATACCGGAGAGTTCCGGCATCTGTATATCCAGAAAGACTAGGTCGATCTTTTGCTGACCCAATAACTGTAGCGCATCAATTGGATTCGTAAAACAAGCCACAAGATTCAGATGCGGTGTTTGTTTCACATACTGAACAAGGATGTCAATAGCATGTTGCTCATCATCAACTATTATACAATTCATCATAATTCGTAAATGGTTAATTCAGTAATATAAAATTCTGGTTCATCTTTCACAGAGAATTTGAATTGGTCGCCATAAGAAAGTACCAGCCGGCTTTTGATATTTTCCAGCCCTATTCCGGTAGATAGCTGTTTCGGCCCCGATCTCTTTTTATTCCTGCAATAAAAATAAAGTTGGCGGCCTTCTACTTTCACTTTAATATCTATCGGGTAATCCTGATTTTTCAGATCACCATGCTTAAATGCGTTTTCAACAAGGGTAATTAGTACAAACGGGATTATCATTACCCCGTTAATATTACCGCTCATTTCAAAATTTACTTTCAACTGGTTGCTGTACCGGAGCTGGTTTATTCTGATTACATTGTGTACATGCTCAATCTCATCTTTCAATAACGCTTTTCCATCTTTTTGATTTCCCTGGCTGAGAGCATAACGCATAATATCGCTGAGTGTGAGAATGCCTTCCGATAATTCCTCAGAATAAGGAAGTGATTTGGCGTACAAAAAATTCAGTGTGTTGTGAAGAAAATGTGGATTGATCTGGGCCTTTAAAAAATTAAAATTCGCCTGGGATATTTGCGCTTCAAGAAGCAATTTTTGTGCTTCAAGAATCCTTTTTTGTTTTAGAGCTTCCCGTAAAATCGTGACGTAAGCAAACAGGAAGCTAAAAATTAACATAGGAATCATATTGCCCACCATCACAAAAAACATATGCAGCAGTGATCTGTATTGCTTTTGCAACGCTCCGGGCAAATAAGTAAAAAGAAGGCTGTAGAAAACAAAAGAAATCAATATTATCAGTGTGGTAATCTTAAAAAAGGATATGAATTTTTTATTGGAGGCAATCAGGTTATAATAATAATTCAATGTAAAATAAAAGAAAATAACAAAGTACAGGAAACCGAGAGGTGCCATTAAGCCACTGCCTGGAAGCGGATCAGCTTTCGTTATCTCATCTACTGCTTCATTGTTTGTAACAGTTTCTTTTGTTGAAAAATAGATGATTGCGGCTATAATGCTGATGCACAAAGACACCAACAGTACATGCCAAAAACGGTATCGTGTTTTAAATCTCATTTTTCATCTGTGAAAATAGGAAAGGAATTTTTAATTATACCTAAATAGTTTCTCTTTTCGTCCTGTCAATAACCCTGTACGTATAACGTTTTTCTTCCTCTCTGCCGGGTAGTTTAGGTTTATGTCCGAAACCTCCAAAACAACGTACAAGCGGCGCAGAGGATGAATTAAAAAGAGTGCAGCAAAGCAGCGGAGTTGGTATAGGTAATAATTAGATTTTTTTTAATCCAGAATATTAATTCAATAAATAACTATTATTATGAAAAAGAT
>CAYHTC010000369.1:0-2273 GCA_964359445.1 uncultured Sediminibacterium sp.
AATAAGATTATGTGCGTGGTAGCTTTGACCTGCTTTACAATATTGATTTGGATTTTAAGGAATATATGATGGTGTTTTTTTGTGATGAAGGAAAGCCTGAGTTTGCGAGGATCGTTTTAGGAGCTAAATCTCTGATTACTTCTAATGGTCTTTTAAAAGCATTTAAAGGTTCGCTGAAGCCTGCAATATATAATAAGCTGATCGAGCACGCTGCTTATTACGCCCCACCTTATTTGCCGCTGGAAGCCTTTTCCAAAACGCTGTCAAAAGACGCTTTTTCAACGCTTTCTTTATATGAATGGAATGATCCCGCTATAAAGGTATCTTTTAAGGCGTTTTTGGAATCAGAATACCCTGATTATACTTTGAAAGATGTACAGCAGGCTGTGAGGAAGGTGATCAAAGCTGCAAACCTTTAATACAAAAACCCAAACAGCCACAATGGAATTTTAGTACCTATTCCCGTTTCTATTTCATCGGCTGCCAGGATGTAGTTTTTTTGCTGCTTCACCTGTCTGGCATTTTTGTTCTTTCCACCTACTTCAATATGCCAATTCCCGGTAATAAAGTCACCCTCAGAAGGGGCATGTACGGTTAACCCCGCATTGATCAGTTGATTCAGCAGAAAGGTTTCGCGCAGATTACCAATATCCGCATGGTTGCTAAGGGCATAAGCTAAGTTTGTATTTTCTAAGTATATTTTTTCAGGTTTTTGTAAGGTAGATACGCCTTTACCCTCTGCCAGCAATGTATTGAGTAACCTTGCATGTGTTAGTTGGGCAATATATTGGTAAACACTGTCGCGACTGATATCTAATTTACGTGCAAGGGCCGCAATATTGGGCTTAAAGGGAACAGATTCTGCAATTACGGCTAATAACCTTTTTACTTTACCCGCCGTGCCTGCACTATAGGATTCAATAAAAGCGAGATCTGTTTCTACAACCGCATTTACCACCTGGCTCAGTTTTAGGGGGTATTCTGCCTCACCTTCCGCTGTAATAGGCAGGTAGCCATATTGCAGGTATTTTTTAAATGCCGGTAATGGATGCAACCGTTCCACTATTTTGGCTGAAAGCTTCCTGTGGTTTTTGATGATTTCTGAGAAGCTGACCGGTTCAAAATCTTTGTGCGTTGTAAAGCTTACATATTCTCTGAACGAAAGCCCGGCTAAACTATAATGAATTACCCTGCGGCTCAGGTCGCTTTCACCACGGTAAATATCCAGGGCAGAGGATGCTGAAAATACCACCTGCATTTCCGGGTACCCATCGTAGATATTTTTTAGTTCCCTTGACCAATAAGGATATTTATGAACTTCATCAATAAATAATAACCTGCCGCCTGTCTTATACCAGTCTCCGGCTGTTTCTAATAAGGAATGATTGTAAAACCAGGTATGATCTGCTGTGATATATAAGGCTGTCGCCGGCATCTTCAGGTCAAACTTCAGGTGCTGCAGCAGTAAAGTTGTTTTTCCTGCACCTCGCGGCCCTTTAATGCCAATCATCCGTTGTTTCCAATTGATATTGCCATGCAGGTATCGCCTGAAATCATTCTTTACACTACGAAGTAAGCTGTCCTGAAAGTCAATTAGTATTTCCATAAAGTGTCGTTTATAAAAGACAAATATACTAAATAAGTGTCGTTTGTAAAAGACATTTTTAACTTTGTGAAATAATCAGTTGCAGGCCAATAGTGCCAGCCTTTTATTAATCTCTTTTAGGTTGCAATAATCTGCATCCCAAACAGGCTTGTCATTTTCCAGAAAATTATTAAGCCCCGCCATATAATCAGTTCCCTCATAATGTTTGTACAACCTATTTTTATTTAGATCTTTGCTAAATCCAGGTATGGCTTTAACAATTACTTCCATGAGAGGTTTTTTAGTTACTGTATCCTGTGCGACAAGCTCAATTGCATACTTTTTATTTTCCCATATAACGAAACCAATGTTATTTATTTTTTGTTTCCAATCAGTGCCGTTCCAAAAAGACAGATTAATGTATTCTTCATTGCCTAAGAACCAATAGCCTTCTGTTAGCCGGTTTTTATTATTGATCTTTCTTGGAGCAAAATAAAAAGCAGGATCATCTTCCATTCTTCTTATAAAATTGTCCAATATTTTTTGTCTGCCTGCTCTTTTAAGCGTTTTTCGTTGATTGAATAACCTTTAATCAGATAATTTTTGAGCACTTTATTTGCACAAATACGGAATTGTGTGCCATTTTGTGATTTTACCCGGTACCCTACCATACTGAAATAATCACATC
>CAYHTC010000370.1:0-2262 GCA_964359445.1 uncultured Sediminibacterium sp.
TTATCAAGATCAGCATAGGAGGCGCCCGTATAATAGCCTTTCATTTTACCGGTACCCCAATCTGCACTTACCTCTTTAAACCCTTCTTTAATATTGCCTTTAAAAAAGAAAGGGTGCGAAGCACCATCAGGCATTTTGTCAATAGCCTCCTGATCATAAATATCTGTATTGTCAGCGGCATGTTTCACATACAATGATGAGATAAACCGGACATAATCCAGGTCCACCGGGCGTTTTACAATTCCACTTGACACAAAAAGATCTTTCACCCCATCATTATCAAAATCGGCAAAAAGGGGCGCCCAGCTCCAGTCTGTTGCATACACATTATTTATGATCCCAACTTCACTAAAATTAACTCCGTTACCGTTATTATGTTGAAGGCAATTTCTGGAATATTGTTGCTGGTACCCGTTATTTTCAATTTTAAGCCTGTATATATCCAGGTTATCATCACTGCCATATGTCTTAGACGTTTTCTCGTCCGGGGGAAGCATATCAACCGTTATCACATCCGGGTTACCGTCATTATCATAGTCTGCCACATCATTACCCATGCTAAAACGGCTATAATGTTTAAAATGCCTGGCGCCGCTTTCGGTGAAAGTACCATTGCCATTATTTATATAGTAATAATCGTTCTCATGAAAATCATTGCCCACATAAATATCATCCCATCCATCATTATTTATATCACTGGTAGCTAAACCCAACCCATAACCCTGGCCACTCTGAAAGATGCCCGCTGCTGCCGATACATCTGTAAATTGTCCTGTTGTTGCTATATCATTACGCAACAGGCGATCTCCGGCATCTTTATCATAGGTGGTTCTCCGGTGACTGGTATCAGAAATATTCTGGTGAGGTTTTTGCGAATGATTGAGGATATAGCAATCCAGATCACCATCGTGGTCATAATCGAAGAATGCGGACTGTGTTGCAAAGCTGGAAACAGCCAAACCATATTGCGCGGCGCTTTCTTTAAATATACCCTGCCCTTTATTGATAAATAATTCGTTTTTCCCCTGCAAACCCCTGATACCATTTACAGCGGAAACATAAATATCCAGCAGTTCATCAGCGTTCACATCAACCATCGTAACCCCGGTACACCAATCGGAAGTGCCGGCAACACCTGCTTTTTCAGTAATATCTTCAAATTCAAAACTGCCTTCATCAGAAGCGGCAATTCCCTTATTCAGATATAATTTATTTGCTCCTTTATTGTTTCCGGTAAAAAATATATCCACAAAACCATCATTATTAATATCTCCTGTTGCAACACCGCCACCGTTATAGTAGTACAGATAATACAGAATATTAAATGTATCCTTTTCAAAAGGTTTATTGATAAAATGAATATTACTCTGAGAAGCGGGGATACTTTCAAAAAGCTGTACGGCTCTTTTGCAGGAGGCTAAAAAAAACAGTAAACAGAAAAGTGAGAATGTAGAAAGATATATTCGCATAAGAATGATTTCTGTAAGATAAAAGGGGTGTTCATCCCAGATGAAACACCCCCTTGATTTAACGGTAACCAACGAAACTGCTATAATTTACTATTATACAAACCTGTAACCTCTGTAGCAGACAGCGCCTTACCATACAGCCTGAACTGATCCAATGAACCGGTAAATGATTTGATCCAATCGTCTGTTGGTCCGGTAGCGCTGCCATGTTTATTCCATCCACCAATAATCCATTTATTGGCTTTTGAAAAATCGACTGCCCCTCTTTCTGAACCAGCCTTTTTTACATCCGTTTGTCTAGCTGTCATTCCTGAAACAGCGGCCCCATCAAAATAATAGGTCATTTTTGAAGAAACCTGGTCATATACATATACAATCTGGTGCCAGTTACCATCAAAAACCGGTTTTTGAAAATCGCCTTCCAGCCATTGATCCATCAGGCCCAACTTCATTGTTGTTTTAGTAGCTGTTTGATTCTCCATCAGCAGGAATAAAGCACTGTTATGCCATCCGTAGGTATTATCAACCAGTGAGAATAAAAATTCAGTACGACCCACCTGTGCGGTATTCTTTACCCAGAAGGCCAGTGAAAAACTGGTTACGGCTTTAAAGTCATTAGCAGAAGGATATACAATGGCTTTATTATCAACCCCTTTTACAGCTTTGCCTGTGATGCCTGCTACGAAACTAAGGGGATTGTCAATGGCAAAGTTGGCACGAATACTGTCAACATCAACTCCATCAAACGCGGTATAAAATTATGGATATTTTAGAGCGCCCGCAAATAGGAGCG
>CAYHTC010000371.1:0-2255 GCA_964359445.1 uncultured Sediminibacterium sp.
TGATGATTAAGGTGCAGCTCATAAGAATTCCGTCAGCTGGGGTGGTTGGGTTGTGCGTTGGCATTTTTAGCTGTTAGTAGCGGATGTTATTCTTTCGTATGCATCATTCTATCCAATATTTTGTCGCTGAAATACATCATATCCTCCAACATCATCATTGAATCCTTTGAGCCTCCCATTTCCATAAAGAATGGATGTCTAAACGAATTTTTCACAAGCCGTCTAAAGTCAGAAATTGCTTTTTCTTTTGAGGAAATAGCCTTATTAGATTTTAATATTTCATACGTCTCCTTTCCAATTTCGTAAATCCAAGGCATTTCGTCTCGGAACATACTTATAATCACTAAAAAACCGAAGTATGAGTCTTCTGACTTTTCAGACATAAACATAATCTCATCAAATATTTTTGGATGGAATCGCATTTTTCGTTTCCTGTATCCAGGTTCAATATTTTTTTCAATTCTGGCAGGAAGGTCTTGAAACATAATTTTAACTTCTTCAAACAGTTTTGCTACTGAAGAATCTTCCATTAGTTCGCCTTCCTTGTGTTCAATCGCAGGTTGATTTTTCAAGATGGCTTCTGCTTGTTTCTTAAAAGCCTCTACCTGCATTTTTATTACTGCTGTGTCAGGTTCTGAATTTGGAATTCTATTTACAAGTTGAACTACAAGTTTGGTTAATGAATCAATGTCGTCACTGGAATTTTGAAACTGTGCAAATGGTCCATTGTTGGCTTTGTTAAGAGGTATTCCGATGGCTATTCCTAAAAGTGGGGTGTCCAGCTTTCCTTTTGCTACACCTGCTTCATAGAGTATCCAAGGTCTATCAACACTATTCTGTGTCAATAAAGCAACAACATCTGATGCGTCACCAAGTTTTTTCATAATCTCTGGATACCACTCAACTCCATAAGCTATTCCTTGATTGCCTCTTTTGTCAGAAGAACGGAAAGACTTTAAAACTCCAGCACTCACAGAACTTAGTAGTTTACTAAATGCTTCTGCAAGTTCAGCGTCCCTTGTGTCGTGACTGATAAATACTAAAGGTTTGGTACCTCTTGAAGACGCTTGTTCTTCCTTGTTGTCTTGTTGATTGTCCTTTATGTCTGCCATAATTTGATTTTATTGTGATGTCTGTTTATAATATCCGCCAACTCTTAAATTTAAGAAAGTTTTGAATACCCCCACTTGCGGATTTTCCCTTTCCTTTCTGATAATCACCCATTTAAAATTATTGTAGTCACTAAAAAAACTTTCGCCAATACAACCCCCTATCCCACCCTGCTCTTTTTAAATAGTCCGATAATTTTAAAATATCCTTTTTCGCATAATGTAAGTTTTCAGCAGTATTGTAAAATGCATACATATACACAAAATAATCCCGCCAGGCAAGTATGCATAGCAATGCCTGATTAAACCATTTGTTGGGTATCAGTAATAAGTGAGGGGATATAAACTTACAAAAAAATATGGATGAGAAAAATATTTTATTTGATACTTCTTTTTTAAATAACCCGGGCACAAATTCAATACCCAATACCAAAACTTACAAATGTTTGGATTGTTTCCCCGAACTTTACGCCGCAAAACCAATAACTGTTCATTCTTTTTAATCTAAGATTCTATATGTTGATTTCTTCCCTGTTAGACAGGTTTGCCGAACCGGAAACCCTTAAAATGGCCAAATTAGGCCGCGAATTAAGAGCCAAAGGGGTTGATGTAATTGACCTCAGTTTGGGTGAACCCGATTTTGATACGCCCCGGCATATAAAAGACGCCGCCATTAAAGCCATTAACGACAACTTTAGTCATTATACACCCGTAGCCGGTTTTGCCGACCTGCGCGAAGCCGTTTGTACCAAACTGAAACGCGATAATAACCTGGATTATTTACCCGGGAATATCATTACCTCTACCGGCGCCAAACAAAGTTTAGCTAATGCCATTTTAGCCCTGGTTGATGAAGGTGATGAGGTAATTATACCTACCCCTTATTGGGTTACCTATTCTGAATTGGTGAAAATTGCCCGGGGTAAAGTTGTTGAGATCAGAACCAGTGTAAAGAATGGATTTAAAACAACCCCCGAAGAATTAGAAGCAGCGATCACTCCCAAATCAAAAGTGTTCATGTTCTCATCACCCTGCAATCCTTCCGGCGCTGTGTACGGCAAAGAAGAACTGGAGGCGCTGGCAGTGGTTTTTAGAAAATATCACGGCATTACCATTCTATCTGATGAAATATATGAGTATATCAAT
>CAYHTC010000372.1:0-2254 GCA_964359445.1 uncultured Sediminibacterium sp.
CTTATGTAATTTTAATAGCCATAGAATATGGGTTTGTTGAGTTAGTGATTCTACATTTGCACAAAAATACGGCGACGAAATGATTTTACAAGAACGAATTAATTTGATGACCCGTTTGGGCCAATATATGTTGAGTGAAGAAATGGAATGGAGGGCCGTTAAAGAAAGCGCCTTCCGCGAAAATCAATGGTTCATCCCTGAGTTTATTGAACAATCCGTTACCAATATTGCCCTCCCCTTTTTAAACCCGTCATTATTACAAAAATGGGCCGCACAATACCAGCTACCCTCTTTTCAAACATCCCCCAAAACCGTTGGCCTGGTAATGGCTGGAAATATACCCCTGGTTGGGTTTCACGACTTTTTGTGTATAGTAATCAGCGGCCATTCCGTTGTTATGAAAACCTCTTCCAAAGATGAAGTACTCATCAAACATCTTGTAAATAAGCTGTACGAATGGGAACCTTCCATACAAAGCGCCGTTTCCTTTGCCGAGCGGCTGACCGGCTGTGATGCATATATAGCAACGGGCAGCAATAATTCGAGCCGGTATTTCGACTATTATTTTGGCAAATACCCCCATATTATCCGAAGTAACCGTACATCCATCGCCATCCTGGATGCTACCGAAACGCAGGAGGAACTGGAAGCCCTAGCCCTGGATATCCAATTATATTTTGGGCTGGGTTGCCGGAATGTTACCAAGTTATTCGTGCCGAAGGACTACCAATTTATCCCCTTACTGGAGGCCTTGAAGAAATATGAGCATTTCATGGACTTCCATAAATACAAACATAATTTTGATTACCACCTGGCATTACTGATCATGGGTAACAAATACTATATGACAAATGAGGCGGTAATTCTGACAGAAAACAGTTCTCCCTTCTCTCCCGTAAGCCAGGTGCATTATGAATTTTATGAAAATATAGCGGCCGTAAATCAGTCGCTGGACAAAGAAGTAGCTATTCAATGCATAGTTGGCCATGGCCATACCCCCTTCGGAATGGCGCAAAGCCCTTCCTTAACAGATTATGCAGATGGAGTAGATACGATGTTGTTTTTGTTGGGACTGTGATGAGAGTGGGAGTTGGGAGTTTAAAATCCAACGACTCACAACTGACATCTAACATCTATCATCCCCCCAACTACGAAAAATGCCGTAAACATTTGTTAAATGGTGGCGCCGGTGAACTGTCAATTGAACAGCTTCGTTTATTTGCTAACAGAAAGGCATATTTTTTGACAGATAAAACACAATAAACAAATAAAGATGACTATGAAACTCAACAACATCTTAGCCATAGTGGCCATCAGCGCTATCACCGCCGTTTTGAGTGTGTGGGGCTTTGGCAAGTTCACAGATTACCAGAACGCCGGTCTTCAGGAAGCGGGTAAACTGCCTGTTAATTATGCAGGCTTTTTCGGAAACAACAATACGCCGGGCGGACTGGTTGATTTTACGCCCGCCGCTACCAGCGCCACGCCGGCAGTGGTGCATATTAAAACAAAAACCAAGGCCAGGCAGGTAAGTAATAACAATACCCCCCGCCAGCGCAATCCCTTTTCTGATTTTTTCGGGGATGATTTTGGTGATTTTTTTGGCGGCCCCAGGGTTATTCCTGAACAAAAAGCAAGTGGCAGTGGCGTAATCATCACAGGCGATGGATACATCATTACCAATAACCATGTGGTAAACGGGGCAGACGAAATTAATGTTACCCTGGCTAATAAAAAATCATACAAAGCCTCCGTTATCGGCACCGATGCCAGCAGTGATCTTGCCGTAATTAAAATTGAAGGCAAAAGTCTTCCATACCTTCTTTATGGTAATAGTGATGAAACAAAATTAGGTCAATGGGTACTGGCCATCGGCTATCCGCTGAGCCTGGATGTAACCGTTACCGCCGGCATTGTTAGCGCCAAATCAAGATCGATCGGTATTAATGACAGGCAGAGCAATGCCGCCATCGAATCATTCATACAAACCGATGCAGCCGTCAACCCCGGTAACAGTGGTGGCGCACTCATTAATACCAATGGTGAATTGATCGGCATCAACTCGGCCATTGCCTCTCCTACCGGTTCTTATGCCGGTTATTCTTATGCTATTCCCGTAAATATTGTAAAGAAAATTGTTACAGACATCGTAAAATTCGGCGCGGTACAGAGAGCCTATATAGGTATCCAATATCCCAAAGAAAATATTTCTGATGAACAAAGAAAAGAATTGGGTACCGGTTATAAAGAAGGC
>CAYHTC010000373.1:0-2243 GCA_964359445.1 uncultured Sediminibacterium sp.
TTCCTGAGTCTAAGATAAGTAATCTGTTTGGAGTATCCTGATTCAAAACACCGAATTTTACCGGGTGTAATAACGGGGAAAAATGTGAAATAAACCCGGCCGGCTGTAGTATTATATATCCTTCAATTGGAAGAAATGCTTATGCCTGATGCCTTTTTCTGTTGCCTGCAGGTTGCAACATTCGTTTACGGGGTCATGTTCAAAATAGAGGATATAGTCGTTATCAACCGCTTCCTGTAAAAATGTTTTTTTCTCTTTCAGCGTTGTCAGTGGAAACATATCGTAAGCCATTACATAGGGTAGTGGTATATGTGATGCGGAAGGTAAGAGATCAGCCATGTATACGATTATTTTCTCTTTATACCGGATCTGTGGTAACATCATCTTATCGGTATGTCCGTTTACAAACCTGATGGATATACTATCGGTGAAATCCGTGCTGCTTAATTGCCCGTTTACATCCGGCCCTTTTTCGGGCACTGTAACAAACTGTAACTGACTGCTTTCTTTGATAGGCAGGATATTCTCTTTCAGAAAGGAAGCTTTCTCCCTGTCGTTGGGCAGGGTTGCCCATTGCCAATGATCTTCATTACTCCAGTAAACCGCGTTTTTAAATGCGGGAACCAACCTGTTGCCTTCCCTGATAATACTGCCACCACAATGATCAAAATGCAGGTGTGTAAGAAATACATCAGTAATATCTTCTTTACGAAAACCCTTACTGGCCAGGGAGATGTCCAGTGTATCTCCATGTAAATAGTAGTGCCCAAAGAATTTAGCATCCTGTTTATCTCCCACACCCGTATCAATCAATATTAACCGGTTCCCATCCTCAATCAGTAAACAACGTAAAGCCCAGTTGCATAAATTATTTTCATCCGCCGGGTTCAGTTTATTCCACATGCTTTTGGGAACTACGCCGTACATGGCGCCACCATCTAATTTAAAATAACCGGAATTGATTGTATGCAGTTTCATCTTTAGGTTACCTCTCTTTTTTTGTGCTGTGTGCCGGATGCAAAGATCAGGAGTATTAATCCTATTACAAAGAAAACAACCAGTGCCAATACAGAATTCCGCTGTGAACCGGTATATTCATTTATGTATCCGAAGCTGAACATGCCTATTACAATGGCTATCTTTTCTGTTACATCGTAGAAACTGAAAAAAGAAGTCGTGTCTTTGGTTTCAGGCATCAGTTTGGCATAGGTACTGCGACTGAGCGATTGGATGCCTCCCATTACAAAGCCTACCAGTATGGCCAATCCATAAAATTCATAAATGCCGTCTCTCGGTAATAGATAACCGATCACGCATAAAATGATCCAGACAGACAGGGTGATCATTAATGCGTTAAAATTGCCAATCCTCTCAGACAGTTTTGCTATCAGGAATGCGCCCGGAATAGCCACCAGTTGTATGATCAGGATGGCAATGATTAAGTTGGTAGTTGGAATGTTCAGCTCACTTTTGCCATATAAAGTGGCGGCAAGCATAACGGTTTGCACACCCATATTATAGAAAAAGAAAGCCCCTAAAAACTTTTTGAGTACAGGTAAATGGCTTAACTGGATCCATACTTTGTTCAGCTCTTTATACCCGTTGGTGAAAATAGTACCCCTGTCTGATTTTTTTTCTATAGGGGATCCTTTTGGTAACCTGCTTAGCGAGAATTGTCCAAACCCCCACCACCATACACCCACCAGTAAAAAAGAAATTTGCGAAGCTTTACCTGTGTTGATGCCAAATAAACCGGGTTTTAATACAAATACAAAACAGATGATCTGTAATAGTACACTGCCTGTATACCCCATGGCAAAGCCCCGGGCGCTTACGTTATCCTGATCTTCCGGAGCGGCAATTTCGGGGAGATAAGAATTGTAAAAAACCAGACTTCCCCAGAAACCTACACAGGCAACAATGAGGCAGACCAGTCCATAAGCTAAATTGGTCTTATCAAAAAAATACAGGGCGCTGCAGGCGATGCTGCCCATGGTGCAGAAGAAGAACAGGAATGATTTTTTATTGCCTTTATAATCCGCAATGGAAGACAGCAGCGGGGCCATAAAAGCCACCAGTAAAAAAGCGATGCTTAGTGCATAATTGTATAAAGAGGTATTAATGAATTCACGGCCAAACAGCCGAACAGTAGCGTCAGAAGTGGCATCATTGCCATCGGCCGTAACGGGTTCATAATACTCAGTATAAATGGTTGAAGTTATCACCAGGTTATAAACGCTGTT
>CAYHTC010000374.1:0-2236 GCA_964359445.1 uncultured Sediminibacterium sp.
TCTGCCAGGTGATCGGGTAATGATTTATTAGCCGAAGAGTAGTGATTACCGGTTGTGGCAGGTAATGAAAAATGCAACTGCACAAAAGTTTTCAGGTCGAATGCCTTAGTGTCTTTTTCGGCGCTATATTTTGACAGTATTTGCTGTGGTGTGAACAGCGGAACAGCATCTGCGAAGTATTTTGAATCAGCAAAAATTTCGCTCAGTTGAACATCTTCGTATAAAGGTGAAAGGCTTTCAATATAAAAATGAGGCAGTATGGGCATACGAATGCTGATTATTTATTTTGTACAGGATGACTGATTTTGAAACCGGTCTGTAATCGTTTGAAAATAAATAAACAAATAATGAGGATGGTAATTGGTATCAATGAAAAGTAAAAAGCCTTTTGTCCGCCATAGCTTTCAAAGATATGCCCGGTAATGATGGAGCCTGTTGTGCCACCCAATGCCGAAAAAATGATGATAAGTCCCGACATGAGTCCGTGTTTCTGTACCGGCAATGCGCTGAGAATTAAAGAATTTACTGCGGGATATACCGGTGCGATTAATAAACCGATTAACGGAAATATAAAAGCCGCTATTGGCGCGTTATCCCATCCGGTAACCGGTTGCCCCGATACTTTTTGTGCCAGTGGAATCGCTACCAGTACCAGCGCCGCTGCCAGTACCAGGCAGGAAGTTAATACCAGAAACCAATTCAGTTTTTTCAATAATACGCCTGCCAAAAAACGTCCCACTGCCGTAGACCCCGCCAAAATACTGGCCATTTGAATGCTGAGGGCTGCAGGTAATAGCAATACTTTATTATTGAATGTGGGCAGCCAGCTCATAATACTTTGTTCGATCAATACATAAAAGAAGGCACAGCAAATAAATACAAGTACAATGGGCGATACCAGCAACCGGAACATTTTAGTAAAATCTTTCACCATTGAACCGGGCTGTTGGTTTTGAATGGGGGACTCATCCAGCGGGGCAGTCAGTAACAACAGGAAAGCCAGTAAGGAAACGGCTCCCAAAACATAATATACTTTGAGCCATGCGGTAGATTGCGGATTGGAATCATCTACAAAAGAACTAAAAATGAAATAGCCTGTTAATATGCCCACCATAAAAAAAGACTCGATAAAATTCATCAGGCTGATATGTTCTTTTTCATTTTTTGTAACCAGGCCAATGGTACTGTATACCGACATTTTAATGAGTGCGAAACCGGATCCCACCGCGGCAAACAGGAGTTTGGTGGTTAAGAAGCTGGCAGTGAATGGCATGATAAAGCAAACAACCGTAACAAATCCTAATGAGATAAGCATTGCATTCTTATAGCCTATCCTTGTTATATAAGATGAAATAAGGAACGACACAGCGGCAATACTCAGGTCCTTAAATGCTTCCAGCACAGAAGCGGAACCCTGTGCAATACCATAATTATTCTGAACCTGAAGAATAACCGTACCCACGCTGTTCAGTAGTATGGCAAACACAAAATAATTAAGGAACAGCGAGGCTTTGATCTTCCAGTTTTGCATATAATAAATGTATTGGTATGAAATATTATTTTTCAAGAAATTTCAAACAAACCGGGCTGGGCACTTCAATCTGTTGCAATGTTCGTTGCAATAAACCGGTGGTACCATCTCTTTTAAAAACTACTATATTATTGGTTTTTTGATTGGCCACTAACAGGTATTTTCCTGTTGGGTCGATGATAAAATTCCTGGGTTGCATACCGCCTGTTGGCTGATAGCCCGCGATGGTTAATTTGCCTGTAGTTGCGTCAATCGAAAAAATGGCGAGGTTATTTTCTTCACCCCTGTTCGACGCGTATAAGAATTTTCCATCGGGCGATACATGAATATCCGCGCTGCCCGGTTGCCCTTTATATTCAAAAGGGTGCGCGGCAATGGTTTGTATAGGGGTTAATAGTCCATTGGTATAATTACAAACTTTTACGGTACCGGTTAATTCTTCCACCAGGTAAGCGAATTTTTTATTGGGATGAAAATCGAGGTGGCGTGGCCCGCTGCCCGGAACGGATGCTGTAAAAGGAACTGTTGCCGGTTGTAAAGGTTTTATGTTCTGTGCCGCGAAACGGTAGGCCATTACTTTATCCATACCAAGATCAGGCGCCAGTATGTATTGAAAGTCGGGTGTAAAAAATGTGGAATGTACATGCGCTTTTTCCTGTCTTTGTGTATTGGCGCTGCTCCCTTTATGTTGTATGAGTTGCGCGT
>CAYHTC010000375.1:0-2205 GCA_964359445.1 uncultured Sediminibacterium sp.
CTGCCCTATATATGCATCAATGCTGTCTTTCGGTGTACTGATTTTAGATCCCTTTACCTGGAGTGTAAACTGCCAGGTCTCCGCTATGTCCATTCCCGGTGTTACCTGTATCTTCACACCTACCAATGCCAAAGGTTTAGTGTCATAGAACTTAACCTGTTTATCGGTTAGTTCATACCTTCCCGTGTTCCATCCGAATTCTCCGGATAACAACTTCTGTTTGAACTCATATTCGTCCTTGATCCCCAACACCAGGGTGTCCCCCGTCCGGGCGTTTGCATATTTCCCGGCGACAGAACGCAGGTTATTGGCACAGCCTGTTATACACTCCACAACCAAAACTATTATTATCAATCTGACACCTGACATAATCACTTAAATTTAGCTATAAAAGCGCCTGGATGGTTGAACGAAAATAGTTTTTATTCTGCTTATCTAATATCGCAATCAGTTCCACCAAAAACTGCATACCGGTTATTGGCTTTTGCGGGACTTGAGGAAGCCGGATCTGACAAAAACGGGATCAATATTCACCGTTTTCGAACTTTAGTTTTCAACCTGGTTTTCGGGATCTGGTTTCTTTATCAGACAGTGCATCATTTATCCGTTGCCCCCGGTTGCATTGCGGTATCTACGCTTGTGGGGATAAAAACCTATACGGATTGTATGACAGTTTATGCCAATCAGATCATCCCCATGATCACACCGAACAATCTTATTTTACTTGGTGCCAGTTCTGGTGTTTATGCCACTATGAAAATTACGGAGAATAAGCAGGCCACGATTCCTGAGCCAAGCCCGGCTATTCCGCCAGCGCAGAATTCATCAAAGAAGCGGCCGGGGTATTATTGAAAATTTTAGTTGGCAATTCATCTTACCAATAAATGACCGGTCATTTCGGGCAACGGTGTCGATAAGATGTCCTGTAATTTCAAAATAGTTTGTCTGCGTAGAACTACGCAATGATGTTCCCTAAAATACTATCCATTTTTTGAATTTTTACTAACCCAATCCGGGCTTGCACGGAAGCCTGATTGTGGAACTGAAAGAATATGTAATCTTATAGTATAAATGAAGACTCCATATGATACACCTGGCCTTGGTTGATGATCATCAGATTACGCGGAAGGGGATTAAAACGATTATTGAAATGAATCCCGATATAAAGGTTACGCTGGAGGCGTCCAATGGAAAAGAACTTTTGGATAAACTCTCGCCGGCTCGTGTACCCGATATTGTGATCATGGATATAAATATGCCCTTAATGAATGGATTTGAAACAATGAAAGTATTGGCATCCAGGTATCCTGCCTTAAAGGTTATTATCTTCTCTCTCATCATGGAAGAAGACACCATTATTAATATGATCTCTTCCGGAGCAAGCGCATATATTACAAAGAACGCAGACCCCTCTAGGTTGGCCGATGCTGTAATCACGGTGCAAACAAAGGGGTATTACCTCTGTGACCAGGTAAAAAAAGAATATTTCAGGAATTATGCCAAGCAAAAACCCAAACCTGGCTTTACCGGTAAACTCTATCTCTCACCAAAAGAACTCCAGTTGATCAGACTGGCTTCTACCAATCTTAGTTATAAAGAGATAGCCAATCAGATGGGACTGCAACCAAAAACCATTAGTAATTATAGGGATAGACTCTTTCAAAAGCTTGATATTAAGAACCGGGCCGCACTGGTCATTTACGGCTTCAAGAATGGCATCATCAATATTTTCCCCGAATAAGTACACATTTTCTATCCCCGACTTCGTTTCACAGGCAGCCTGAAAATTGCCCCCTTCCTTAAACAAATTTTCAACAATCCCCTCGAATACCGTGTTTTCATGGTAGTTATTACCGTGAATTATGTAGTTTTATCTCTCCCCATTTAAACGGTATTTACGACCCGGTTTCACGGTATTTTAAAAATTCTTTTATCTTATGATTTGATTATTATTATATTAAATATTTTATATAATTATAATAAACTATTAATCAATTGATTAATAGAGTTGTGTGCCTACTTCTACAATAGTTTGGTTGAAATATTACTTAACCAAAACGAAATTGTATGAACAACACAAACATCTTATGCAAACCTTCATTGCTTCAGAAAAAAGGAAAATTAGTCGGTACCCGACACGTAGATCAGCTGATCAGTAATTACAAAAAGGAACGCTGGAACCGGAATTCCGAAAAACTGGGCAAC
>CAYHTC010000376.1:0-2193 GCA_964359445.1 uncultured Sediminibacterium sp.
CCCCGGCAGGCGCATGGCAGCTATTTACAAAGACTCCTCCACTTTCCCCACCCCCACTAAACACCATAAATTTTGCCCCGGTGCGTTTAGAAAAAACATTGTATGGATTTGGCAGTAGATAAGGGTTGGTAATGGTAGTGTTGCATCCTTTGTCTATATTAAATAACTCGAAACTTCCATACGTATATAAACTATCCGGTTTAAAATACCTTACCTCAACAACCTGTGTGTCGGTTTTGGCTTTATCACTGCCAAAGTATCCCGCGTATTTACCTATAATGGGTGCATCTTTCCAATGAATGATGCGGAAACTTTTTTCCACGGTATCCACGCTTTTGTCGTTGGGGAAACAGGCTAAATTGGGTTTGCCTTTGGCAATAAGCCTTACCTTAATCAGTTCGCCAGGGGAAACATTGCGGTCATCAAAATAAAGCCTCACTTCATTTTTATCGGTAACAGTGTCCATAGCGCCTATCCGGTACTCAAATGTGGCATAGCTTAACAGAGGGGTTTTAGCTTTAAAAGAAACCGTAGTGTTAATTAAAACGGTATCCGTTTCAACAAGGCTGTCGCCACGAATTTCAGAAATCTGCAGGCCCGCTTTAAATGGAACAGCATCCTGGCAGGGGTTATAAGGTACTACGGCATGATGCCGGCAGGCAATAACCAGTAACACAGCAAATAAAATTGCCGTGACTGGATAGATTGGATAAAATGGATGAGTCGCTTTCATAAAAATTGACATGCTGTAGTCGGTAAATAACAATGTACAGTTTTCGGTAAATAAGGATGTACAGCAATTGGGGTCTTTGGATGCATGATCTGAGTTAAAAATAAATAAAATTATTTTGCTTTTTCAAAAATTGTCTTTCTATGGTGCATTCCAAATTTTCGCATATTAAGCGGCGGCTCTAAAATCTGCTTTTGCCAGTTCTATGATTTTAGACCACTGTAAATTCTTTCTAACCACCCTCAGGTTCAGCATATTTTGTGCCCCCTGTGTACCCCATCTCTGCCCTGACTGTTTCATTCGTTTTTGCACCACCGTTCGGTGAGCTGATTCTATTGCTCCAGAACCTATTATGCCAGATCCCATCTGCTGATAATTTTTATAACCCATTCTGCCAATGTTACTTTCATAGTAGGCTATTAATTTCTATGCTTCTTTGTTCTGTCCGGCCAATGATTTGATGTTCCCGATTACCGCCAATACCCCACTTTTCAGCAATAACTCTTTTTGTTGTTCCACCCATAACTTTTCTGTTGTTTTATCGGTAAAATAACTGCTTGTAAACAAATGTAAATGCTCACACACATTGTAGTAATCAAGTATTGATACAGCTTTGGGAAAAGCATCGCTGATCCAGTTTTTTATCCAAGTCGCCCCATCCGATATAAAAATCAGACGATTATCCAAAGAACCATAAGAATCTATGAGGTTGTCCATTTCTTTGGTAAAATCTTTACTATTGCCTAAATGGGCTACAATATTGTGAATTGCTTATCCAGCCTGCCTTCGAACCGGCATGGATGTAATCGCTGCTCCTGAAAAACCTGCCCATTTTTACTTCACTCCAGCCATTTTCCCTCGTCAGCAACATAGAGCCATCTGCCTGAACATACAAGACTTCTTCTTTCTTTACTGGTGTTAATGTTCTTGTCTCATTGACACCCTTTCCAATCTCCGCCCCGTACAAATCTGTTACCCGGTATGCCTGGGTAGTACTTACTTCTACACTGATAAATTCCCTGATAATCTCATTGCATTTTTCATAGCTGTCCAATTGACTGGCATATACCATCAGTTCCTGCATCCGGGGGCTTATCTGAAAACCGTTTTTATCCTGACTGAACGGATGGGAGTTATTAATCGTTACCTGACCCAGTGTCGTGAGGCTTTTTTTTACGCTTGTCATTTGATAGCGTCCCTAAATTGTTTTCCAATACAGCCTTGCCCAACTCTTGCCAGATGCCTACAAACTGCTTCTCATAATCATAGAAATTGTCCAATTTGTTAAGTGCCTGAAGCTCGTCATAACGCTTATCTGCCAGTCGGTGGAATTCTTCTCGTGTCATATAAATAAGATTGGTTACTTATATAACGCTTTTTTGTATGCGAAAATTTGAATTGCACCCGCTCCGGGAGACTTTCTTTGATTTTTAAAAGAAAATATTACCTTTAATGTCTCCTTC
>CAYHTC010000377.1:0-2190 GCA_964359445.1 uncultured Sediminibacterium sp.
CCCCCCCCCGCGGCCCCCCGCCCCGGTATTATCAATTAAATCCAACTCCTAACTACTAACTACTCAACGCCTTCTACCAATACGGTGGCTTTGTTGTTGAGCATTTCTACAAAACCACTTTGAATGGAATATAATTCAACATCGTTCCTGTCTTTTAAAATTTTCAGGGTGCCCTTTCCCAGGGCGCTTACCAGGGGGGCATGTTTATCCAGTATTTCAAACAAACCTGCAATACCGGGCAACAGTACACCGTATACTTCGCCGCTATATATTTTTTTTTCGGGGGTAAATATTTCAAGGGTCATACCTTAATTAATAATTAATAATTAAAAATTAGTAATTAAAAAACATTGATGAATCAGCAGAATGGCTAATTATTAATTACTATGAAAACCTTATGCTTTGGCAGCATCCATCATTTTCTTGCCTTTTTCAATCGCGTCTTCCAATGATCCTACCAGGTTAAAGGCTGCTTCAGGATATTCATCCACTTCGCCATCCATAATAGAATTGAAAGCACGGATGGTATCATTGATGTCTACAAATACCCCTTTCAATCCGGTAAACTGCTCAGCTACATGGAAAGGCTGCGACAGAAAGCGCTGTACTTTACGGGCACGCTGTACGGTCATCTTATCTTCATCACTCAACTCATCCATACCCAGGATGGCAATAATATCCTGTAACTCTTTATATCGTTGTAAGATCAGTTTTACCCGGTTGGCACATTCATAATGCGCTTCTCCCACAATCGCCGGGGTCAATATCCTTGAAGTGGAATCCAATGGATCCACCGCGGGATAAATACCTAAGTCGGCAATCTTACGGCTCAATACCGTTGTAGCATCCAGGTGGGCGAAAGTGGTTGCGGGAGCCGGATCGGTCAAATCATCCGCAGGTACATACACCGCCTGTACAGAAGTGATAGAACCATTTTTGGTTGATGTGATACGCTCCTGCATCAGGCCCATCTCCGTTGCCAGTGTTGGCTGATAACCTACCGCCGATGGCATTCGCCCCAATAAAGCCGATACCTCAGAACCCGCCTGGGTAAAACGGAAGATATTATCTACAAAAAACAGGATATCCTTTCCTTTCCCGGTACCATCACCATCACGGAAATATTCAGCAATGGTTAATCCACTCAGGGCCACACGTGCCCGCGCTCCCGGAGGTTCATTCATCTGTCCGAATACGAAAGTGGCTTTCGACTCTTTCAATTCTTTCATATCTACCTTACTCAAATCCCATCCGCCTTCTTCCATACTGTGTTTAAAAGCCTCGCCATATTGCATGATACCCGCTTCAATCATTTCACGTAACAGGTCATTCCCCTCACGGGTACGCTCTCCTACTCCGGCGAATACTGATAATCCACCATGGCCCTTCGCGATATTGTTAATCAGTTCCTGGATCAATACGGTTTTACCTACCCCCGCGCCACCAAACAAGCCAATTTTACCGCCTTTTGCATAAGGCTCAATCAGGTCAATTACCTTGATACCGGTGAATAATATTTCTGAAGTAGTACTTAAATTCTCAAATAATGGCGGCTTATTATGAATAGGCCTTCCATTCACCTTGCTAACCTGTGGTAAACCATCAATCGCATCGCCGGTCACATTAAATAAACGGCCATAAATGTCCTCACCCACCGGCATGGCAATCGGAATGCCGGTATCAATTACCGTCATACCACGCACCAATCCCTCGGTACCATCCATCGCAATGGTACGAACACTGTCCTCACCCAGGTGCTGCTGTACTTCCAGCACCAGTTTATCACCATTTTCCCTGGTAATTTCCAGGGCATTATAAATTTCAGGCAACATGTTTTCATCTGGAAAATGAACGTCTACCACCGCACCGATAATCTGTTTGATCTTACCTTTTGTTGCCATCTCAGGAGATAATATTAAGGTTTAAAAATGTACGTTTTTATGGGCCGGAATCTTAATTTTCCAACCTGGCGGCAAAGGTAAGGGGATGCACCTTATAAATGAGGAAAACCACTAACAAAATTAGAAAAATTGTGGGGGATTTGGGGGAAGCACCGCCACTACTATGGCCTGCAATCGTACCAGCCATATCCTGTCGCAGACATATTGCTCCAGTTTTTTCCCGGAATCAGCAAAAAAATCATTTTCGGATTCTTCCATCACGGATTATTCTAAGAAGAGGATCGGGGGT
>CAYHTC010000378.1:0-2189 GCA_964359445.1 uncultured Sediminibacterium sp.
AAGATTTTCACAGGTGTATATACATCAACACCCAGCCCCAGAAAATGATATTGATTCTTATAATTAATACTATCATTAATGTTGTAATAAAAGCCATTGGTATTGTAACTTCCCAAACTGTTGAAGTATAAGGTACTATCCACTCTGCGACCTACACCTGTAGTGGTTTGAAATAGGTTATAGCCAAATGATATACCGATAGTATGCTTTTTGCCAATGGGCCGTGTTGCCTGAAAATGTATCCCAATTGATAAAGCATCTTTTATTACCGGCGCTGGAACCAGAGATTGAAAGGTACCGGAACTACCTGTAGAAAGAGCTGGAGCACTGCTATTATAAAAAAAATTCAGACTTTTTCCTTTTGTAAATAAGGAACTGCGCAAACCACTGGCTCCGCCCTCAAAATCCATATTCCATCGCCATTTTTTTGTTTTTATTCTCTTTACTTCATCATCCAAAGTAGTTCCTGCTACAGCCTTAGATACTGGTAACCGAACCTGCTCCCTGCTGGGCTGCATTAATATTACCTGAACAGTATCAGTTTCCGTTCCCGTGCTTGTTTGCAAAGCATTATTGGATAGCGCTTTAGCGGTTGATTGAATAGAATCAGGCATTTGGATAGTGAGAACGCTATGATTGGCCGGTACAATAACCTGATTGCCCTTGTTAATTGGATCACTGGCTGCTGACACTACAGTTTTTACACGTTTCGTATGCCGGTCCTTTGGGAAAGCTGTATAAGGTATACTATGCCGTTCTTTCTTATTGACAGTCTGAATTATTCCGGGAGTAAAAGGTTGTTGAGGGGTAACTATTTTATTTTTATTAATCATCAAAGCAGAGGGCTCACCCTGAGCCGGTTTGACTTTTAAAATTGTTGTTTTAGTTATTGTAGCATTAGTTCCCTGCTCCGGCTGGCTGAACTGATAGTAAGCCCAAAAAGATATACCAGTAAATACTGACAGCAGTAAAAAGAACCAGATCAACCATCGGCTTTTCCTTTCTTTTTGCAATGCAGCCGCAACCTCATGCCATACCGCAGGATCAGGCTTTATGGGCATATCTGCCAATTGCTTTCTTACCCGTTCTTCAAAAGATTCACCGGCCATAACTATCTTTTTTATCATTAACGGAATGTACCTCCAGCCATTTAATCAGCAAGGCCCTTGCTCTCGCGTATTGTGAACGGCTCGTACCCTCACTAATTCCAAGCATTTTACCTATCTCAATATGCGTATGCCCTTCTACCGCATGCAGGTTAAATATCGTTTGAAAGCCAGGCGGAAGCTGCCGAACCATATTTAGCAGGTCCTTTACATTTAATAATATATCTGCATCGGGAATTATAACCCGATGCAGGTTACTTTCTTCAAAACTGAGGTCCAATTGGTACTGTGGCTTACGTTTGAGGTAATTGATGGCTGTATTTACAATTATCCGCCTGATCCATGCACCAAGATCACCCTGCATTTTGTATTGATGGAGATTGATAAAAACCTTAATAAACCCCTGTTGAAGTACTTCCTCGGCATCATTCATACTTTTCGTGTACCTATAACAAATGCCCAGCATATTAGAAGAGAACAGATCATATAATCGTTTCTGTGCAATGGCATTTCCCCTTAAACAGTTCTTTATTAGTATCTGGTGGTCATCCATATTGCAGGGTTCTGTACTTTGACACAAGTCATTCTACTATCGTTGCACACATAGCGAATAATTTGAAATAATGTAAAACCGCACGTTCAATACTAAATATTCATCTAAATTTTATAGCTGCCTGAGTGAAGATAGAAGAAATGAAACGGCAATATGACCTGAACAGCTCACTTCAGAAAATACACGCATGAAGTTCATTTTTTTTCGGCAAGATTCTTAAGATTATTCAGGTTAGTCTCCATCATGGGCCCGATAATCTTATCGTTCATCATAGAACCCAGCCTTTCCCAGGGGTACCAGTTTAATTTTTCTTCGAATTGCCATTGAACTACGGTAATATCCTGACCGGGACTACCTATTAACTGCATCGTTGCAAATTGGGAATTTCCATTCTTTGTTGTCCAGACTGAGCGTATAGTAGAATCTGACAACCCGGTGATACTTACTTTGGTTCCTTTCATTTCAGCAAATGAAGCTGATTGAATAATGACAGAGGGATCACGCAATCCTTCCATCCACTCTTTCCACTG
>CAYHTC010000379.1:0-2179 GCA_964359445.1 uncultured Sediminibacterium sp.
ACTCTAAGGGTGAGTATGTAAGTAACGTCCAATTCTCTTTGGAGGAAGATGAATCTTCAGGAACTAAAAAATTCTTCGCTCTTACGGGACCGGTTCTTGACAGCCTTGAAAATGGCTATGTATTAATTGTGGATGAATTGGATTCAAAAATTCATCCCAACCTTGTTTGTAAGATCGTGTCCTTATTTAATTCCAAGACTTTAAATCCTAAAAATGCGCAGTTGATCTTTAATACGCATGACACAAACCTGCTGAGTTCTAAACTATTCCGAAGAGATCAGATCTGGTTCACAGAAAAGAACAGGCTCGGTGCCTCAAGGATGTTCTCATTGGCTGACTTTAAATCTGAAGTTAGAAGAGAAGATAAATTTGAAGAAAATTATCTGAAAGGTAAGTATGGTGCAGTTCCTTATTTAGGTGAATTCGACCAAATGATCGCCGCGCAAAATCTTATAGAACATGAAAATGAAGGATAAGAAAGGCGAAGAAGAATTAGCACGAAAACTCCGCAAAGAGCGACTAGCCGCTGAAAAGAAAAAGAGAAGGGAAAAGCCACCCTTAGAGAGAGAAGAGCCGGCATTGCAAGAAAAACCGACCATCTTGATCGTATGCGAGGGGGAAAATACGGAGCCGTCATATTTTACGAAATTCAAATTATCGTCAGCTACCATTCATGCGATCGGTAAAGGATGCAATACTCTGTCTCTTATTAAAAGTGCTATGGAATATATCAAGGACAATCCTTATGATCAGGTTTGGTGCGTATTTGACAAGGATGATTTTTCGGCTCAAGATTTCAATCAGGCTATCCAGCTTTCTATCGCTCAGAATTTCGGAGTGGCCTATTCCAACCAATCATTTGAATATTGGCTGATCCTACATTTTGAAGATCACCAAGGTGGAGCTATGGATAGAAAAGAATACGAGAAAACCATCAACCAGTATATCGGACCTTTGAGTTGCCATTTTGATGGAACTGGATCCAAATTAATTACCACAGAATTCTTTGCCCTTCTATCCGGAAAAGATGCTCAAACCGAACGGATGCGCATTGATCTTGCTATTGATAGAGCAAAAAGAAATTATGCCAACTTGCCGCACAATAGCCCCGCTAACGAGGAATCGTCTACCACTGTGTTTCGATTAGTAGAAGAAATTCTAAAACATGTATAGTTGATATTTTAACTGCAAAATTAAATTCGAACAGCGATTGCAAAATCCGATTGCATTGACCTTTCATACCGGATTTGATGTGCGCCTATCAAACTATTTAAGCTGACGAAGGAATGTTAGAAAGGGTATAAGGGGTTCGATTCCATTCCCCTCGACTCCACCAAAGACCTCATTCAACCGGATGAGGTCTTTTTACTTTGTCGTATATTCATCAATGTAATACCACTGAGCATGATAAGCGCGGCGATGAGCAGGCCTTCATTAATGAATGGAATGAGATGATAACCAAGTGCGGCAACCCCCTGGATCATTAGCAGCAACTCATTGATGAAAATGCCGGCAACCAGTATATATATGCCATACACCATTGTTTTCACGGGTTTAATCAATTGCAAAGTAGTGATATAGCCTACCAGGAATATGCTGATGATGCCCAGCAGAACAAGATGCAGATAACCAATTACAATGGGCCTGAATCCGAAAGCCAATTGACTTAAGGAAGGGATGGTAGATCCCAGTTGGAGTAAGAGTTTTATGGTTAATGCGAATGATGCCAATAATAATAGCCATCTTCCTGATACGGGGAACCTGTTTGTAAAAACCTGTTTGTTCTTTTTTATCAGCCTTAGGAACAAAATCCAGCCGGTAACCTGGGCGAATGCCGCCAGCACAACGATCCAGTAAACCAGCAAATGCATGGGCAGCCATAAGGCAGATAACAGGTATGCAGGAATACAGGCTCCGCAAAAAAGCCAAAAAATATTTTTCAGTTGATTATGTAGATTATGCACAGGGACTATTCTGGAAATCACCAGTCCCATACCGGCAAAAAAGAACCAGCCATTGTATTGAAAGTGAAGAAAAAAATAAACGGCAATAAGGTACCAGTTCTGGTGAACCATTTTTGTAGCCATCATGAAAGCCAGTGAAAAGGCACCCAGTGAAGAAAGTACATTAAAGAAGAAAGCCGCTTTCAACCATAAATGACTGATACTTTTTAAACGCA
>CAYHTC010000380.1:0-2166 GCA_964359445.1 uncultured Sediminibacterium sp.
ATAAGGTGCTGTTATTTATTCAATGTTTTGTTAACAGTTTTTATTATTTCGACCTTCTATTTTTATCTCAAGCGAAAAAGCTGTTTTTTAAATTATAACAGCAATAGTGTTTTCGCAACAGCATCCCTCAAATCTGCCTTTACATTTGTTTGTGCTGCAAAATCATCCCATTTGCTTACAACAGCATTAACCTGGTTAATGATTGCATCCGCTTTTTTGATGTTCATATTCCTGGCAACTTTCAGCAAATCATCACGGGTAATATGCTGCCGCTTCCCATTTATACTTAAAGAATGCTGGCTTACCCATGTGCTGCCCGGCCGGTAAGAATGGCAAACATCAAAAGCCGGAGCCAGTTTCCATTTACCGGTTTTGTCCATAATAAATGAAAAATTCTTTGAGTGGTCGTCGCAATTCCTTGTCATTACATTAAATACCATTCTTCTGTATAACTGTTCGGCATCTGTGTAGGGCAATAACAGGGTACGCATGGTTTCAAATAATTGTTCGTAACTAAAAGCCGTAACCTCGTTAAAATCGTAGTGAGCAATGGCGCAAAAACTTTGTACATGCAGCTTGCCTTTACCGTGTTCCCTGTCGAAACGCCGGGTCATAAAATGAGCCCTCCCGTTTTCTTCCAGCAACCTGCATTCGGTCATTTCTACTCCGGCTTCTTTTGCCATCAGGTGATAAGCCATTTCAATCCGGCCATAACCGGATGATATACCTAATTGCTGGTCTGTAACGCCGTCAAATTTCAGCAGCCAGTGGGTAAACCCTTTTGGGGCATCTGCCTGACCGGAACGAATTTCTTTTGTATCAGGATTAAATGCTATTACGGCTTTAGCCCTTGCTCCACCGGCAGAGGAACCGATCTTTAAAATATCACTCAGTGCTTTTGCTTCATCGCCGGAAAGATTGGTATTAAAATCCTGTCTGCCAGAGAGTATTTCCCGGGCAATATGTATTAAATTGTCTAATTCAATTTTGGTCGCCCCATTATTTGTTTTAGGTACTACCGGTTCAAACTCTAATGCCCCCATACCTCTTTTACCTATAAAACAAAGGAGTTCCACCGGGTTCATACTATCAGCAGGACGGCCATTTCTTGAAAGCCAGGCATTAATCAGGCTGTTACCATATTTATCCGGCAATACATCGGCCAGCAAGCCCGGTAAGCCTTTGAATGTAGTTGTACCTCTTAATTCAGGAAAAGAAAACACCCGTCTTTCTGCTCCTGTAACCGGCATTTTTAATGGTGATAAATCCCATTTATTGGCAAGAAATGAGGATTCAAATTCAAATGAAGCCAGTTCGGTGTCCGCATCCCATGCAATGGCTCCAACCCGTTTGTTCCAGATGTTGATGAATGCTGTTGTTCTCATTACCAGTCGCTTTTAGGCTTTTCGATTACTGCATCTTTTTTATTACTTGCCCTCTGCCGCTTTTTCTGGTCAATTTTAGCCAATTGGAGAGGACTGAGCTGTTGCTTCACCTCAAAACTTTGAAGTACCTGAAGCTGCTCTAAAGCCCTTAGTATTTGAATAAAAGAAAGCAATGTGCCGCCACCGCCATTTTCAATCTGTACCATAGTGGAACGGTTGATGCCCGCCGCCGCCGCCACCTGCTGTTGTGTTTTGTTTTGCTGCAACCTGGTTTGCCGAATGAAGTTACCCAATACCTCCAGAATTGCCGGGTCACTCATTGCATACCAATATTTGATGGCTTTTTCCATCATTAAGTGTATTACTGATGAATAATGTTTGGAAATGTCTACAATTTAATTGCCCATATTTGTTGGCAAATTCCATCGCAAATGTACAAAATTTTACATAATGTTGGGAATAACCAACATTTATATGTATGTTAAAATAATATTGATATTCAGATAGTTAAGATTTTTTTTAACGACTAAGGCTATTCAATTTGCCCAGGAAATTCGCATTACTGAAACAGTTAAGCTGAATGACAACTGCGACAATATAGGCTAATGGAAACCAAAAACTTGTGTTATATATTTATCTGTATTAAGAAAGGTAAAAAAGGTTTATATGTAGACTTAATCAGTAATACGCCGGAAGAACATGAGATTTTGCTACCTCGAAATTCCTGCCTAAGAGTTGATCGCATATTCCATAATTCACAGCGAAATATCATAATATTGAC
>CAYHTC010000381.1:0-2159 GCA_964359445.1 uncultured Sediminibacterium sp.
AAATGCAATTTGAATGGCCTGTTACCAAAAGGAATAAACCTCAATACATTCAACTTTGCGAAGAAACCAAATCGCTTTTACTTCCTAATAAGAACTATGTTTTTCTTCGCCGCTTTAGTGCAAAGGATGACAAGAGCAGGTTGGTTGCAACTCCTTACTTTATTGATATTACCCAGGCAGAATATATTGGTGTTGAAAATCATCTCAATTACATTTACAGACCAAAAGGTCATCTTGAAAGAAATGAAATATTAGGACTTGCTGCTTTATTAAACAGCAATCTCTTTGACACATATTTTAGAACCTTCAACGGAAATATTAATGTTAGTGCAACCGAATTAAGGGAAATGCCTTTGCCGCCTTTAGAAGATATAAAGCAAATCGGCAACCAGATAATATTACTAAACGACTTTTCACAATCAAAGGTTGATGAAATCATAAACAACTACTTTGATATAGAACACATATTCGCTTATGAGCAAAATTGATGAAGCAAAAGAAATTCTTAAAGAATTAGGATTGCCAGTAGCACAACAAAACGAAATTTCAGCCTATACTTTACTTGCTCTTTGCGGTATTAAGCCTCGTGGAAATTGGAGCAAAGCCACTAAAGCAAGTTTAAAGGTTTCTAAAGGCATTATGGCATTTTGTAAGGACGTTTACAAAAAAGAGTATGCTCCCAATACAAGGGAAACGTTTCGCCGACAAGTATTGCATCAATTTGTTCAGGCAAGGATTGCCGATTATAATCCTGATAATCCAAGCTTACCAGTTAATAGTCCAAATGCTCATTACGCCATTACAAAAGAAGCATTAGAAGCTATCAAAATTTTTGGAACAAAAGCATGGAAAGAAGGAGCAGAAAGATTTAAATCAGAAGTTGGCGAACTTTCAAAACGCTACCTCAAAGAAAGAAAACAAAATTTAATCCCTGTAAAATTAAGCAACGGCAAAACTCTCAAACTATCCGCAGGAAAACATAATGTTGTACAAGCTGCAATTGTTCAAGATTTTGCTGCACGTTTTGCAAATGACAGTGAAGTTCTTTATTTAGGCGACACAGCAAACAAAGACCTTTACGTTGACAAAAAAGTCTTGAAAGAAATTGGCATCCCAATAACGCAACATAGCAAACTACCAGACGTAGTTCTATTTGACAGAAAGAAAAATTGGCTTTACTTAATTGAAGCTGTTACTTCTCATGGCCCTGTTTCTCCAAAACGAATTGTTGAATTGGAAGAATTACTCAAAGACTGTAAAGCAGGCAAAGTTTATGTTTCAGCATTTCCCGACTTTGCAGAATTTAAAAAGTATTCAACAAACATTGCATGGGAGACAGAAGTTTGGGTTATAAATTTTCCCGAACACATGATACACTTTAATGGCGACCGTTTTATGGGGCCAAGGTAAGCCAACGCACCAAGGCAGGCAATATTTGCAAGGCACATAAACAAAAAACAATGCCCGAACAACAAAACATAGAATTCAAACAAAGCTGGCACGATGATTACCTGAAATGGGTTTGCGGTTTTGCCAATGCACAAGGCGGCGTAATATTCATTGGCAAAGATGATAACGGAAATGTGGTTGGTGTTGCTGATTATAAAAAACTGATGGATGATATACCCAACAAGGTGAAAGACCTGATGGGGATTTTAGTTGATGTAAATCTGCATGAAGAAAAAGGGTTATACTATCTGGAAATAATTACGCAGCCTTATGCAGTACCTATTTCTTTACGTGGCAGGTATTACTACCGTAGCGGAAGTACCAAACAAGAATTGATAGGCTCAGCACTCACCGATTATTTACTTCGTAAAAGCGGTAAGACATGGGATGAGGTTAGCGAACCCATAGCTACCCTTGACGATATTGATGATGCCAGTCTAAAATCATACATAGCCGCATCTCTTCATGCAGGGAGAATTGCAGATGTGGAAGGATTAAGCAAAGCAGATTTGATTGCCAAACTTCGTTTGACAGATGATAACGGTAACATTAAAAGAGCAGCCATTGTTTTGTTTGGAAAGAACCCGTCAAAGTTTTTCAATAATTGTGTTGTAAAAATTGGCCGGTTCGGTAAAGACAGTAGCGACCTGAGATTCCAGGAGACAGTGGAAGGCAATATTGTTTATTTACTGAAAGAAGTGCTGGAACAA
>CAYHTC010000382.1:0-2130 GCA_964359445.1 uncultured Sediminibacterium sp.
GCAAAATGCCGATCATTGTTTCGCCTTGCCAATTAAGAATTTTAGTAGTTGTAACAATTGAGGCGTAAAGATAAGCAGGAGCGTCTGGGGTAACAGCTATAATAATTCCATCAATAGTATGAGGAGTTTGAGTAACCGCGCTAATAAACGGAGGAGCATTGAAATCAAGACCTGTACCGGGTCCGGTCATGGATGCCCACGCACTGCCGCCATTTGTTGAATACCATAATCCATCTGTAGGAGAGCAAGTAAACATTATTGATGGATTAACAGGTTTGTCAAAAGTTATGGAATGTAATCGGCCTAAGCCTCTTCCAGTATTTTCAGAAGAAGGTCCAAATAAAGGCATACTGGTAGGTCCAAGTTCTGTCCAACTTGCTACTGAAAGTGATTGTGGTTGACTAGCAATATTAGATTGCCGAATTTTTTGCAAACTATCCATCGCTCTATGAGGAATTAATAAATCACCATGTGGAGAAACTACGGGCTGCAAACGATTAACCCAAAATTTATGATTATCTACAAAATCATTCTTTACTGTTGTATCGGGAGGAATCAATGCAATTATTGAATCCACTCTGGCTTTAATTGTATAAAAATTTTCGGGAGGATGAAAAGCGGGTTGTTGTGCATTTATTTTTAACACAATAATAAAAAACAATAATAAAAGTATTTTCTGCATTGCTAAATATTTTTATTGAATAATGAACTTTCCTGTTCCTATTGTCATACTATGCTTATCGAGTACTTTAAATAAATAAAATCCATGGGGAAAATCTTTCTTGTTTATTATCATGTATTGCCCTTCCGAATAAGGTATTTCTTTTACTATGTTTCCTAAGGAACGTGTATGAATTAACTTACTAATTTAGTTTTAATAATTTGCGACATAATTCCATTTTGGTAAATATGCATCGAATTCAATGGGCATATTTTCTTTGAACCCATCTTGAACTTTTCTTCCCGAGTTATATGTTTTTTTCGAAATAGCAACCTCTACTTTTAATCCGGTTTTTGTCTTTGTTCTTTTGATATGTTTTTCTAACATTTTTACACTTGTGATGTTTGCTCCCCGTATGGCTTTGCTCACATACGGAAACAATTTATGCTCTATGGGATTCCATTTAGAGCAGTAGGGAGGATAGTGGGCAATTCTTATGTTTATTCCAATGGTCATTGCTAATTTCATTAAATCTTCCTTGAAAATATAATGCCTGCTACTATTACTCCCTCCTCCATCACAAAGAATTAAAAGACATTTTACAAACGGGTACAATGTGATTCCAATTTTAAACCACCAGTTTTTTATATTGTCGCATACAAATTCGCTTGTATCTGAACTTTTTCCTATCGTAATATATCCGGCATTTTCTTTTACATCATATATTCCATGCGGCACTGCTGTTTGACTATCTGCAGTCTTAAAATCATGATCAAGTGTAGTCTGTGCCTCCTTTCCATATAAGGAATCTCCCGAACGAGAGTATTCTCCAATTGCTTCTTTCTTTTTGGTATCTACACTTATTACCGGATAACCTTTCTTCTCAAAGGAGTCTTTAATTTTAGCAATGTTTTCAAACTGTTCGTTTCGGTTTTTGCTTACTCCCAATGCTTTTTTTTTGTGACTTCCGTTTTACATACTCATGTTTTGGTAATAATTGGCGAACCACGTATCTACTCACATCCGCGTTCCGTAAACGCATTTCATCTACAATTTCTTCCTCATTGAGGTAAGTCCATTTTTTGTTTTCATCTTCCGGTGAACCAGCCGTATGTTTTGAAATTACTTTCAGGAAAATTTTGTTCACCTGCGCATCCTCTACTTTTGATTTCCTTCCTCCTCCTGTTTTTCTAAGTCGTTTAGGATTGATCTTCTTTGAACTTAACCTTAATTCATTGGCTCCTTTTCGCATCGTCTTATAATCACATCCCAATAAATTCCGAATATATGTTCTTCCGCCATGCCCTATTTTTTCTGCTTCTAAACCAGCGAAATGCCGCTTGCCAACTTCATCTAAACTCGCATAAAACTTTTTCATTTTTGAAACGATTTTAGCGTTGTAAATTTTTCTTGCTGTTTTCATACAGCAAAGTTCGTTAGGATATCACTGCTTTTTTATCCCATCCTGT
>CAYHTC010000383.1:0-2118 GCA_964359445.1 uncultured Sediminibacterium sp.
GCATCACTAATTTGAAACCGTGGTTCTTTTGCCTGATTAGTGGCAATTAACAAGTGCAACCTTCCCTCTAAACCAGCCTGGTTGAGATTGGGGGAAATATTGATGCGGAAACTTTGTGCGTCTGCAGAAAGCAATAGCAATAGCAAGGCTATTGAAAACAGTATTTTTCGCATAAGGATGATTCAGGTTTAAAGATAAACAATTTTTATAGCCCCCATTTTTTCAAAAGCTTTTGCACTTCTTTAGTCCAGATGGCATATCCCTCACTATTCATGTGTAACCTGTCTTCTTTAAAAAATTTCGGATCTGCCTTACCTTCATTATCCAACATTTCTGAAAATAAATCTATACAGTATACGTTTTCTTCTTTACTCACCAATTGTTTAAGTCTTATATTAAATTTTTTTTGTTTATCAAAATCCTGCGTTCGGGAAGGACTGGGTTTGATCGCGAAAAAAACGATTCGGGTTTCGGGTGAAAGCCTCTTTGTTTTTTGGATAAACGTTTTGATATCTAATAATATCGTTTCAATAGATTTGCCCGCATTAATGTCATTTTCACCTTCATAAAAAAATATAATTATAGGCTTATGAGGCGCAACGATACGGTCAAAATAAAAATTAGCATCACTTGTTTGCGATCCCCCAAAACCCCGGTTAATTACTTTCAGGGTTTTATTAGAAAAATCTTTTTCGTAGCTCTCCCACATACGAATTGACGAACTTCCGTAAAGAAAGATTTGTTCCTGAACCGGCTTATAAAGAGAGTCGGTTTTTTCAAAAGCCAGAATTTCACTTTCAAAAGGATTTGTTTGTGCGTTTATTTTTCCTAAAAAAAGAAAACAGGTGCATACTATAAAATATACTTGCTTCATATTCCTGGGTTTTAAAATGTTGCGTAAACTATTAATTAAACTTGTACCCGGGTTAAATAATAATTTTTGTTTTATGAAAAGTACTGAAATTTGCCCACTCATACACATTATTGATTTTATAGGTAGTTTTATCTATCTTATATTAAAATATATTACGTGAAAACTATTTTCTCTTTTGCACTCTTCCTGGTTGCCTGTAACCTTCCCGCGCAGAAAATTACATTCTTTACGATTAATAAAGACAGTACGCGGTATACCCTAACCAGCGAAGGCGCCTCTCACCTGGCTTCTCTTCCGATGAAATGTATTTTACAACAATACCCCAACAAGATTAATCATACGGCAATAGGGGATAGTGATCAAATACTTACGCCCATTCAACAGCACCCCGGTTTTTATGGCTGTTTTGATTGGCATAGCAGTGTGCACGGACACTGGATGCTGGTGCGTTTACTAAAACAGTTTCCCGAATTAAAAGAGCGGGCCGCTATCAGACAATTGTTATCTACTACCCTCACCGTTGCCAATATGAATCAGGAAACAAATTATTTTAAAGAGCCGCTAAATAAAAGTTTTGAAAGAACCTATGTGTGGGCCTGGGTTTTAAAATTACAGGAAGAGCTCATTACCTGGAACGATCCCGATGCCAGTAAGTGGCGCAATGCCTTACAGCCCCTGTGCGATACGGTGATTCAAGTATGGACGCGCTTCCTGCCCAAACAAACCTATCCCAACAGAACCGGTGTGCATGGTAATACCGCCTTTGGTTTAAGTTTCGCATTAGATTATGCACGCACAACCAAAAATATTGCTTTTGAAAAAGAGCTCATAAGCGCGGCCAGGCGTTTATATGTAAAAGATAAATCCGCGCCTACAATTTGGGAGCCGGATGGTTCTGACTTTTTTTCTCCATCATTGATGGAGGCAGATTTAATGCGGAAGGTGTTAGACAGGCCCGGCTTTAGAAACTGGTTTAATAATTGGTTATCCGCTAAATCTTTACAGCACTTAACCTCTTTACCGAAAGTGTCTGATAGAACAGATCTGCAGATTGTGCATTTAGATGGACTGAGTCTTAGCAGAAGCTGGTGTATGTCTGGGATTGCCAGGCAATTACCCAAAAATGATAAAAGAAAATCCCTGTTACTTAACTCGTCTTTAAAACATTTACAAGAAAGCCTTTCCAATGTGGCTTCCGGTAATTATGGCGGAGAGCACTGGTTGGCCAGTTTTGCGGTGTATGC
>CAYHTC010000384.1:0-2111 GCA_964359445.1 uncultured Sediminibacterium sp.
GCTTCTTAGTCTTGAAAAAGTACGTATCGGTATTTCCTCGACAAGCGGCAATGGTTTAACATCTTTTTCAAAAGGGAAAGGAATACGATGTAATTGTATTGTTAGTTTAATGGAAATAGAAAAATAATGATTAAAGTAAAAGCATATGCAAAATTAAATCTAAACTTGCATATATTACCTGATTTAAAGTACAAAGGTGAAACGGGTTATTATCCTGTAAATTTTATAAACAGCGAGTTGGATTTGCATGATGATCTGTATTTTGAGAATCAGAAAGGAAAAATTACTTTTTCCTGTTCAAATAATAAAGCATTGTCAAATAAAGACAATTTTGTTTATAGAGCAGCGTTTTTATTAAAAAAAGAGATTGGCGATTCTCAACTCGGGGTAAAAATAGTTTTAAAGAAACAAATTCCTGTAAAAGCTGGATTAGGAGGTGGAAGTAGTGACGCTGCGGCAACAATCAAAACTCTTTTAAAGTTATGGAAAGTGAATATTTTACCGACACAAATGGCTAAAATTATCAACCCATTAGGAAGTGATGTGTTTTATTTCATGCAGGGGGGGCTCTGTGAAGTTTTAGGAAGAGGTGAATGTGTTAGTAAACTTACAAATCCCCTGCCAAAACTCTGGCTTATTCTCATAACTCCTTCGATTTCAAAACCCTCTACAAGTTGGATGTATCAAAATATTTTTATACGCAATATTGGAAAACATTTAAATAAATTCGAGAAATTAAAGCAAAATATAATAAATAAGGATAAAAAAGAAATTTTTAATTCTTTACATAATGATTTTGAAGATTTCATTAATAAACAATATCCGGATTTAAAGAATATAAAAAAAGATTTATCACGTAGTGGATCTATTAAGGAACTCGTTGCAGGATCAGGTTTAACTGTAGTTGGATTTTATTTATCAAAGCAAAAGTCGCTAACAGCAATGAAGAATTTACAAATGAAGTATAAAAACATTATATGGACATACACGAAATAAATAATAGGAATAAAACAAGAGTCATCAAGATTAGCAATCTTAAAATTGGAGGGGGGAATCCGGTTCGAGTCCAATCAATGACTCAGACGAGGACTAAAGATGTTAAAGCCACGATTAAACAAATTCTTGAACTGGAAGAGGTAGGTTGTGAAATTATTCGGGTAACTGTGCCTGATATGGAATCGGCAATAATGTTAGGAGAAATAAAAAAACAAATACACATACCTTTAGTAGCTGATATTCATTTTCAGCATTTATTGGCTCTTGAAGCAGTCAAGCAGGGGGTTGATAAGATACGTATTAATCCTGGTAATATTGGAGGAAAGAAAAAAGTTGAGGCGGTTGTAAAGGCGTGCAAAGAAAAAAATATTCCCATGCGAATTGGAATTAATATGGGATCCCTAGAAAAAGATCTATATGCACAATATGGAAAATTTGGTGTAGCTCGCGTTATGCTTGAATCTGCGACTCGACACATAGAAATTTTAAAAAATATGAAATTCCATGACATCGTTGTTTCTTTGAAAGGATCAGATGTTAATATAACAAAAGAAGCCTATTTATTATTTGCAAAACGATACAATTATCCTTTGCATGTTGGTATTACTGAGTCAGGCCCGGTATGGAGTGGAAGTATCAAAAGCGCTGTAGGAATTGGAGCAATTTTATCTGAGGGGGTAGGCGATACCATTCGCGTTTCAATTAGCGGAGAACCTCAAGAGCAAGTGCGAGTTGGGTGGGAGATACTTAAAGCATTGAAACTGAGACAGAAAGGAGTAGAAATTATTTCATGTCCAACTTGCGGAAGAACAGAAATAGATCTTATTGGATTAGCTGAAAAAGTTGATAAAATGCTTAAAAAGGTGGACGCTCCGATAAAAGTCGCCGTGATGGGATGTGTAGTTAATGGACCTGGTGAGGCAAGTTTTGCAGACATTGGTTTGTGTGGAGGGAAAGGTCAGGCGGCAATCATGAGAAAAGGGAAAGTAATTAGAGTCACAAAAGAGACAGACATGCTTGAAATATTTACTGCAGAAATAAAGAAAGTTCTGATAGAAAAAGGATATGAAAAGGAAATACAACACATTATAACATAACATGATTTTAAGTTATTC
>CAYHTC010000385.1:0-2093 GCA_964359445.1 uncultured Sediminibacterium sp.
TTTCCCACGGAGCTTTACCATCAACAGTTAAACCCATACTGCGGGCAGTACCGGCAACCATGTTCATGGCACTGTTTAAGGTGAAGGCATTTAAGTCAGACATCTTGTCTTTGGCAATAGCCTCAACCTGATCCCAACTAACTTTACCCACTTTTTGACGGTTACTTTCTTTAGATCCTTTCTGGATTTTGGCGGCTTCCATTAACTGGACAGCAGCAGGAGCGGTTTTGATGATAAAGTCGAATGACTTATCGGTATACACGGTGATCAAAACGGGAACTACTTTGCCCATTTTGTCCTGGGTTCTTGCATTAAATTGTTTGCAGAACTCCATAATATTCACACCCTTGGAACCGAGTGCGGGGCCTACCGGAGGCGCAGGATTGGCTTGTCCGCCTTTCACCTGCAGCTTCACGAAGCCAGAGATTTCTTTTGCCATTTTATTTAGATTTAATTGGTAATAGCGTCCCGCTTTTGGCGTGACTCCCAAATTCAATCATTCTTTATCTAAAGAACTTTTGGGGCGGCAAAGGTAAGGAACCTGATTGGAAAAATCAAGTGAACCGGAAAAAATTTACTTTAACCAAAAAAGCCATCCCGAATAAACGAAATGGCTTTCAAATGATGGTCTAACCAATTAACCCAGTTTTTCAACCTGCATATAGCTAAGCTCAACAGGTGTGGAACGGCCGAATATCTTAACAGTTACTTTCAGTTTCTTCTTCTCATCGTTCACATCTTCGATTACGCCATTGAAGTCGTTGAACGGACCTTCAATGATCTTGATGGTTTCGCCAACAATGAATGGTTCACTCATGGTTACTCCCTGGTCGTTCATCTCATCCACTTTACCCAGCATCTTATTCACTTCACTTTTACGGAGGGAAATGATATTGCCTTTAGAGCCTTTTCCATCGGTAAGAAAGTGCATTACATTGCTGATATTGCTGATGTGCTGAACAATATCATCATTTAGTTTACCTTCCAGTACTTCCATCATTACATAACCGGGAAAATAGTTTTTTTCGCGCATTACTTTTTTACCGTTCTGCACTTTGTAAACTTTTTCCATTGGAAGGAAAATCTGTTTAATAATCTCCTGCCATCCGCTGCGGATGATATCCTTATCGAGGTATTCTTTTACTTTACGTTCTTTACCACTCACCACACGGAGTACATACCATTTGGTATCGGCCTGCGGCGCGGCGGTTTCTGCAACGGCTGTTTCTACTATTTCTGGTTCCATGCTGTTTTACTTGAATAATGAATAAATCAGCTTCAACAATTGGTTGCCGGAAAAATCCATCACCCATACCATCGCTGTAATGATAACGGTAGCCACCAACACAATAACCGTGCTCTGCTGCAATTGTATCCAGGTAGGCCAGGTTACTTTTTCCAGTAACTCACGGTAACTCTCTTTGAAATACGTAGCGATCTTGTTCATTGAAGCAATTTGAAAATTTAAAAATTTGAAAATAACCTGCACGGGCACTAGGATTCGAACCCAGATCGAAGGTTTTGGAGACCTTAATACTAACCGTTGTACGATGCCCGTAGAAAGCTAAAAGCTATTCCGGAGGTCCGGAACAGCTTTTAGAGTGATTATGACAAATGTAATCAAAAACATTTGCTTGAAGCAAAAAGCTTGTGGCTTTAAGCTTATTTTATTATTTCAGTAACCTGACCCGCACCTACGGTACGTCCACCTTCACGGATAGCGAATTTCAATCCCTTCTCCATCGCGATTGGCTGGATCAGTTTTACAGTTAGGCCGATGTTATCACCAGGCATAACCATTTCAGTTCCTTCCGGTAAAGCACACTCACCGGTTACGTCTGTAGTACGGAAGTAGAACTGAGGACGGTATTTGTTGAAGAACGGAGTATGACGTCCACCTTCTTCTTTGCTCAATACGTAAACCTCACCTTTAAAGTCTGTATGCGGGGTAATAGAACCCGGTTTACAGATTACCATACCACGGCGGATATCTTTTTTCTCAATACCGCGTAACAGTAAACCTGCATTATCACCTGCCTGGCCCTCGTCCAATAATTTTTTGAACATTTCGACACCGGTAACGGTTGAAGTTA
>CAYHTC010000386.1:0-2090 GCA_964359445.1 uncultured Sediminibacterium sp.
GCACCGTAGCCTTTCATACCCTGGGTTGTAAATTGAATTTTTCAGAAACCTCTACTCTTGGCCGTTTACTGGAGACGGGGGGATTTGAAAAAAGGGGGTTTGATGAACCGGCTGATGTTTATGTGATCAATACCTGTTCTGTTACAGACAATGCGGATAAGGAATGCCGCCACCTGGTAAGACGTATTCAAAGAAAAGCGCCTGGCAGTTTTGTGGTGATCACGGGTTGCTATGCACAATTAAAACCTGCGGAGATCGCTTCTATACCTGGTGTTGACCTGGTGCTTGGCGCGGCGGAAAAATTCAATATTGTCCGGCATATAGGCGAACTGGCCAAAGGGGACGCCACTAAAATATGTAGTTGTGATATTGAGGAAGTAAGCGGATTTAATACCTCTTTCTCCCAAAACGATCGTACCCGTAGTTTTTTAAAAGTGCAGGATGGCTGCGATTATAATTGTTCTTTCTGCACCATTCCTATGGCAAGGGGCAAAAGCCGGAGTGATACGGTTAGTAAAGTGGTTGTCCATGCAGAAAAACTGGCTGCCGGTGGCGTGAAAGAAATCGTTCTTACCGGTGTAAACCTTGGCGATTTTGGGAAAGGCTCTGATGGAGATGACTATCCATCTGAAAATTTCTTCGACCTGGTAAAAGCGCTGGATACGGTGCAAGGAATTGAACGCTACCGCATCTCATCCATTGAACACAATTTGCTTACCAATGAAATAATAACATTGGTGGCTAAAAGTGATAAGTTCATGCCCCATTTCCATGTTCCCCTGCAAAGTGGCAGTAATGAGATATTGGCGCTGATGAGGAGGCGTTATAAGAGAGAGTTATATGCAGACAGGGTTAAGCTGATTAAAACGCTCATGCCGCATTGTGCCATTGGGGTGGATGTGATTGTGGGTTTCCCGGGTGAGACGGATGCCCATTTTACAGAAACCCTTGATTTTCTTCAGGCGCTGGATATTTCCTATCTGCACGTATTCACTTACTCTGAGCGGGATAATACCAAAGCCCTGGAGATCAAACCCGTGATACCTGTTTCAGTAAGAAATGAACGAAATAAAATATTGCGTAACCTTTCTTATATGAAATTGCAAAACTTCATCCGGCAGCATACCGGTCAGAAAAGGAAAGTACTGTTTGAGGCTTTTGAAAAAAACGGGATGATGGAAGGGTATACTGATAATTATATCCGTATTGTTACGCCTTACAGGAAAGAATGGGCCAACGAAATAATTAACTGGGAACTCTGATAACCCATACTATTTCAGCGATAGATATTCGGCCGGAAACTCAACCACCATGACCTGTCCGAGGCTTTCCAGTTTTACGTATACTTTTTTTCTGCCGCCTCTTAATACAGTACCCTCATTGCCCATGAATACCCCATGGTTCACTTTTATTTTTGTATCTTCTGTAAACCCTTCTTTCGAAATAACAGAGATGGTGGCATCTTTTTCCGCGAGGTACCTTTTGATAATTTCAACCTCTTCATTCTTAATAACAGCAGGCTTACCCAGGTAATAAACAAAGTTCAGCAGGCCATCCGTCATTAATACTTTTGTACGTTCCGTACCATCTATTCTTACAAATACATAGGATTTGAAAAGAGGATCCTCGATTATTTTTTTTCTGTCGCTCCACTGTTTTTCAACTTTTTGCAGGGGGCACCAGCTTTCGACTCCTTTCTTAATCAAAGCGGTGTCAATTTTTTTCTCCCACCTGGGCTTTGTGTAAACAGCATACCACTTCTTCTCAGGTTGCATCTTTAATGGAATTTAATAAGTTAACCAATCCTTCCCTACCGGTCGCAATGTACTATTTAAGTACGGTTTGAACCTGCGCGTGAACCAGATCACTCACAATACTCACCGACTCATTGATATACATATCTGACCGTAAAGACTTCAGCCATGCCTGGTACCTGTCTCCTTTCTGTTTATCCGGATTATTATAAAACTTATCCTTATCCGCTTCCATCGCCGCAACATTTATCTCTTCTTTACTCCTGAGCAGACTATTGTTCTGGTTAACAGTTGAAATCACCTGTTTTTGTCTGTCGCGGTATTTAACAATATCCA
>CAYHTC010000387.1:0-2079 GCA_964359445.1 uncultured Sediminibacterium sp.
TTGGCAATTTTATTCTTTTCAGTTTCACGGATATACTGCAGATGCCTGGAAAATTCTCTTAATTCATTATTAAGCCGAACCATTTCTGATTCGGCTGCTTTAGCCCTTGTAATATCAATGGAAGTGGAAGATATATGGGAAAGTTCTCCCTTAACATTTTTATGAAGAACCACCACCTGCAGAACAGGTATCACTTTACCGCTTTTCGATTGATAACTGTTCTCTCCAATCCATCGTCCGGTTTCGTTCACACTTTTAATCATTTCAGCGAGAATCTCCTTTGCCCGTCGAGTTCTGAAGGAGGCGATATTATATTTGGAAATGTCTTTATCGCCGATTTCCAGCACATCTCTCAGCGCTTTATTGCCATATATCAAGTTTAGTTTCAAGTCACAGGTTGCAACATATGCATTCGTATTCTCAATAATTTCCAGCAATTGTTTTTGTTCCTCTTCCAGCCTTTTCTTTTCGGTAATATTTTCCTTTACCGCCAAAAAATTAATGAGCTCTCCTTCATCATTCACCATGGGCGATATAATAGTATACTCCCAATAAGTGTCCCCGTTTTTTTTCTTATTCAGTAGCTCGCCCCGCCATTCTTTCAAATGGGTGATATCCCGCCATAACTGCCGGTAGTTGACTGAGGGGGTATTTCCCGATTTTAATATACGGGGGGTCTGACCAACTGCTTCTTCAAACGTATAACCGGTTAATTTTGTAAAAGCAGGATTCACATATTCAATATTCCCATTTATATCCGTTATAACTATGGAAGAAGAATTTTGCTCTATTGCCTGGGTGATTTTCTTTAGCTGGATTTCCGCTTTTTTTAAGTCTGAAACATTTTTTACATAAAAGGTATACCCTTCGGGGATAGGGAAAACAGTAACCCTGTACCATCTTTTTGTACTGGCATATAAAAAATCAACGCTATCCGTTTTTTGATTTACCAAACCATCTATAATCAGTTTTTTACACTTGTCACCTCCAATACCCGCTAATATTTCAAACACATTTGCACCGGAAATTTGCCTGCTTTTAAAACCAATTAAACCTGCAATGGTCTTATTATAATAAGTAATATTACAAATACCATCTGTTACAATAACTCCGTCTGTAGTACTTTCGAAAACCTTTAATTGCTTCAGCATCTGATTTCTGGTTGCCAACTGTAGTCTCATGCGCCAGAAAACAAATCCCAGAAAAAGTAAAGTTTCTATACTGATCAGACCTAATAATTGATACTCTTTTTTTACCTTCTGGTCATCATTTTCATGAACAAACTGTAAAATACTGTTGATCTCGTTGGCAATACCTGAAAATGTATTAATAGTGGCTACCCTGGCCAGATCATGCCCTTTACTATTCAGTAACGCTGCCGCACTATCCAGTTGCCCCCTCTTGCTTAAAGCAATAATAGCATCAGACAGCATCAGGCCTCTGCTGAATAATGTATCCAATTGCGTTATGTCTGCACATGGTATAGCTGTTTTTGCACATAATAGTTGTAAACTGTCTATTTGCTCCTTTGCTTTATGGCGGGCAGTTTCATAGTCGCTGATTCTGTTTTTATATTTAAATATTAATAAAGGTTTTTCATTGTAAAGTATATCATTGTAAGCAATGCGGAATTTATCCAAATGATTGATCAATGCGAGCATCCCTTTTGTGTCTTTAGCCTGATTTGATATTGTTTTCAGGCTTCGGTATTGGGAAATAAATGCAATAAAGAGTACAATAAACGGAACAATGAAAGCCAGGTAAATTAACCGTTTTGATAAAATGGGCTTCATAAAACAAATTAAGGCAATAAAGAAAATACAGTCAATTATACGCTGATAAAATGGCCGGAAAACCGCTAAATCCAATGTTACCGGAGAAAGACAAAATGATTTAGTAGAAAAAACCTACTTACCAAATAAGTTAAAAAGCTAAACAACCTAATTCTTCTGAATGTCTGTGATATAACCTGATTTTTTTACTAAACGTTACGCAGGCTGCAGGATGGATATTGTATCTTAAATTAAGGGCTAAATTACCTTTTAATCAGCAACTATTTAATTATTTTAATCTTTACTT
>CAYHTC010000388.1:0-2062 GCA_964359445.1 uncultured Sediminibacterium sp.
GCCTATAACACAATAGGTGCTGTCATTGCATTGTGTTGTTAGAAATTGAAAGGCTTTTACAAATGCGTCACTACCATAATAATCATCTGCATTAATCACTGCAAATGGCTCATTCACCTTCCCTTTGCAACAAAGTACCGCGTGAGCCGTACCCCATGGTTTGGTTCGTTCGGCAGGAATAACCCTATCACCGGTAAAAGAAGTTAAATGCTGATATACATAATCGGTAATGATACGTCCTTTTAGCTTTGGTTCAAAAATGGCTTTGAAATTCCCGGCGAATTCTTCACGGATAATGAAAACAACTTTACCAAATCCTGCACGTATAGCATCATAAATTGAGTAATCCATGATAGTTTCGCCTGAGGGGCCAAAAGATTGTATTTGTTTCATACTTCCATAACGACTGGCCATGCCGGCAGCTAATATAACAAGAGTAGGTTTCATATATTTATATCTATTGATTTGGGGTATATGGAATTCGCCATAAATAATCGTCCCTGCCGGTGGATCATCCGGATCATGGCAAATTTCATGTGTCTGTATAGGTAAGCATAACCATTTTTTCGACCCGATGAAGATAACAAATAGTTCGGATGAGAGATAATTTACAGAATTGTAAACAACAGAAACCCTCTCTTTTCAGGGAGTTTTATCTCTACCACCCAACAGTTTGCCTTTTTAATTGGGATACAGATTTTATATTTGTGCCAATGAAGCACATTGTCAAATTCAGTTTTTTTATTGCGGGATTAATTTTATCCGCGAATATCCGGGCACAAAAAGTATTGCCGGCATTCTCAGTAAAAGAACTAACCAAAGGAAAAATTCAGGTAAGCTGGATCAACCCCTATCCCGACTGTATTCAAATAGCCGTTCAGCGGTCTGGTGACAGTACCCGGAATTTCAGAACAATATTCTCTTCACAATCGCCGGAATTGCCCTCTAATGGTTTTGTTGATACAAAAACAACCGCTAAATCAAATTGGTATTACAGGATATTTTATGTTTTGAAAGGAGGCAATTATTATTTTTCAAAGATTATTTCGATTAAAACAATCCCGCTTACACCGGTAGCAGTAAATCCAGTACTAACTACCGGGCCGGTTCTTTCCCATGAAATGATTAAAAACAAAGAAGAACAACAAACAAAAGACCTTCATAAAAGCACAGATACTGTTCGTATTTATATAAGGAATTCCGAGGTGTACCAATTAACCCGTCCGGAGTACATTCGTTTCAAAGACTCCATTGCAAATAAAACCAGGGATACTTTATTTGTAGTGAATAATACACGCGCCGATATCCATTCTTTCATACCCAAATATGTATGGAAGCCATCTGTATATGTTTATACCAATACGCAGGGGTATGTAACCATTTCACTTCCCCTGGCAAAGCAGCATAGCTATACAATCGTCTTTTATGAAGATGACGGCTCTGAATTATTCAGGATAAAGAACATCAAAGAACCAGAACTTATTCTTGATAAGGTAAATTTTTTCCATGCCGGATGGTTCAGTTTCGAATTATTTGAGAACAACAGGCTGAAGGAGAAGCATTCATTCCAGTTGTCAAAAGAGTGAAGCCGGGTCAGCCTTTCAAACTGCATCCGAAAACCTTTTCAAAATTATTTTTCAATTTGATTTTTACTTCCTCCATGGGTACTTCTCTCCCCAATTCCTTTTGTAATGAGGTAACCTGTTTATTTTGTATTCCACAGGGAACGATAAAAGTAAAATAAGAAAGATCCGTATTTACATTAAAGGCAAATCCATGCATGGTAATCCACCGGCTGCATTTGATACCCATGGCACATATTTTTCTTTCCCTGCCTTTAACGGAAGGATCAAGCCAGACACCGGTTTCGCCGGGACTTCTTTCTCCTTTCAATCCATATTCTGCCATCGTTAAAATAATTACTTCTTCCAGGCTACGAAGGTACCAGCCAAGATCAGTTTTAAATTTTTCAAGATCAAGTATCGGATAGCCTACCCATTGGCCGGGACCATGGAAAGTAATATCTCCGCCACGGTTAATATGAAAATAGTCGATTCCCTTC
>CAYHTC010000389.1:0-2059 GCA_964359445.1 uncultured Sediminibacterium sp.
TGTTTCAATCCTTCTTGTTATGGATGTTGCTATTTAATACGTTTTTTTGACCAACTTATTAAGTATCAATAAATTGTACCAGTTTTCAATTCTTTTATTTAAAGCTTTACTATATGTCAAAGAACTTAAAATGTCTGTTTCCACTACCATTTCCGTAAACGTAGCATATTTAGTATCAGGACTTTGCACCTTGTTTTGCATATTTATAAAATAAAATGAAACCCGGAACACCTTATTTAATACAGATATTCCAGTAGGTGCAATCTACACATCTTAGCTTGTATTTGGTTGCTTTTGGAAAAAAATTTCGGCTGATAATGTTTTCTATTTCTCTTGCACATTCCCTCACCAATTGCTTATCAGATGGCGAAATGGATACCTCAATTAATTTATTATTACTCCGGGTATATACCAAATAACCTTTATTTACTTCGCAATCAAAACATTCTTCTATCAGCCACGCATAGCAAAACAATTGGGTTTTGTAGGTATCATATATTTTGTCTTCATAAAGCGCAAACTTATAGTCCAGTGGCGCCATTGATCCGTCTGCCAGTTTTAGCACTTCATCAATTTTCCCTCTGAGCAAATCATTGGTAAGATACTGGTCGTTATATCTTTCCACTGCTCCTATCCGGCGGCGTAGGTATTCTTTATTTTGCTCCAGTTTTTCATCGTGTACTTCACGGCCCCTCATTACCTTATACTTTCGTTCTTCATATTGAGGTATGGCCAGCACATATTCAAAATAGGTAAACCGTGGACAATACAGGTATTCAATAATATGGGATGGAGTTAATGTCATAAAAACAAGGCTTTCACTTCATCCGTTACCAGTTTTTTATCAAAAGCTTTCCCCAGCAATACAGTAGCCTGCAACTCACTTTTGGACATGGGGAAAATATATACAGAATCTGTTTCTTCATCAATCAGGCTTTCTATCTGTAATTGCAAGGTGTCTTTTTGGTTGGCATCAATGGTACCTAAAAATACTGAGAATTGTACCCTGTACAATCCGGCCTGCTTGCAAAGTTTAGCTACTTTGGATCTTGATTTGTCTATTTCAATATCATACATTACCCAGGCTATCATGATGAAATATATTAATTGTCGCTATCAGTAGAACTATCCGTTTTACTACCAATTAAGCCATTGGCGAATGTGTGGGCATCCTGTTGCATAGCGTTGGCTCTTGTTTGGTTCCTGCCCTTATATCGTATGGTTTCACTTTCCATATAACCGTTCAAGGCTGTGATCAATAATTCCTTTCCTTCTTTATTTAAAGTAATACCATTGGTGATTTCATCGGTATGGGCTTTATTAACTTTTTTGGCGCTGAATAAACGGAATACTGTTGTTTCCACAAAAATGCGGTATTGCTCTATAAAGTCAAATACCATACTCTTCTGGTTATAATCATCCCTGTGTAAAAATCCCACATAAGGGTCAAGGCCGGCAAGCATCAGGCTTTTTTCTATTCTTGAATACAATACCCCAAAACCATAATTTAAAAAAGCGTTGTATGAATCTTTTGCCGGCCGCATACTTCTTCCATTAAAATGATATTGCTCAGGCAGCACATAGTTAAGGGTTTCAAAATACAGTCTTCCGGCAGTACCTTCTAATCCACGAATAGTATCAGCGATCTCGTCAATTTTTTCTGTATCCAGTTTATCAACAGATACAATAAGATTTTCGATCCGGACAATTTTATCATTTAAAAAATCAGCCATTTGTGGCCGGTGCTTTTTCAAATCCTTAATAAATTCAAGTTGATTGGTCATCTTGTCTGTAATCCATGCTTTAGTAAATATTATTGCTTCTTTACCGAGGCTTGCTTCCAGTTGCCGCCTCCTTATTTTGGTAGTGCTGCCCAACTTACTATGCCATATACGGCCCATCGGATGCCCATCAGATTTTGTGAATATAATATCAATATTATTTTTTAAAGCCAGCATCACCGCATCAGTACTTAATGCGCTGGAAGTACTCATTACTATTGAAGTTATTTTATGAGCTGCAATATGCTGCTTTGTAGGTTCGTTGTCATTTTCCGGGA
>CAYHTC010000390.1:0-2052 GCA_964359445.1 uncultured Sediminibacterium sp.
TAAAGAAAATAAACTACTTAATAAGAAGGGTAGCAGAGATGATTCTGTCGAGACCCGGAAAAAGGTTTTCAAAATAGGGGTTCCCATATTTATACAAAGAGTCCTGAACCGTTGCCGGCTTTTTACCATAGCGTCCATTCAGCATGGTAATTACTTCCATGCCTTTCAACACCCGCGCAACCGGCGTATAGCCTTTCACACCATTACGTACCAATGTATCCAGCTTGGGATTATCAACCATATTAATAAATAGCTGCGTGGCCCTGTTGTTCCGTCCACCCCTGGCAAAAGAAATGATCCCTTTTTTATTTTGAGTAACTGCTGGTTCATCCGGCATTTTACGGGCATCCCAAAAACGATTAGCAGAATAACTGGCAGAAACACCAAACTGAACCACATAATTTAGTTCTACCCGAAAGAATAAGGCATTGTTAAAAAATCCGGTTTTAATCAATTGATAAAATCTGTCGGCGCCCATGGGCGACCATTTTCGGTAAGTTTCTACAATAAATTCGCCTTTACTGGTTTTAAAAGAAGTTTTAAAACTTTCAGGGGCTCTCAGTTGCAGAATGGCTATTTCAGGAGCTTGCGCGAATGAACCTGTTATTAAACAGACTATGCCCAGTAATAATAATTTTTTCATGCCCTTGTTTCATTAAATGTACTAGCGAAGAGCGGACCCTTCTTTTTGCAGAAACGTTTGCCAGTCTTCCAGCATCTCACCTTTCAGTACACGGGGAAATTTATGCTGGCCACCTATTTTGCCCTTGGATTTCATGAATTCCATAAACTGCTTTTCGCTCAGCACAGAAAGTCTTACTTCTTTCAGGGTGCTTTTTCTTTCTACCGCGTAATCATCGTTTAACTCCTTTAGTTTTCCATCAATCAGTTTACCCAGAAAATCTGCGTTAATAGCATCATCACAGGCCACATACCAATGATGGGCAAAGAAATTACCAACCGGAATACCGGCCACAGTAAATTCAGGTATACAAATATTGAGTTCCTCACTGGCCAGTTGTATGGCCTTATTCATATTATCAACGCTCAGGTGTTCACCCACCAGACTCAGGAAATGTTTGGTACGACCTGTTATTACAATCTCGCATTTTTCCTTATCTACAAAACGAAGGGTATCCCCAATCAGGTATCTCCAGCTACCTGCTGAAGTGCTGATCAGTAATGCATAGTCTTTCCCCTCCTCAACCTCATGTATCATTAATGCCTCCGGATTAGGTACCATCTCACAGTCGGCATCAAAATTTTTTTCATCAAAAGGAACAAACTCCATAAAAATATGTTCCCCTGTAACCAAACGCATGCCCACTGCGTGTTGCCTTTCCTGGTATGCAATAAACCCCTCACTGGCCAGGTAAGTTTCTATATAGGTGATGGGTTTGCCTAATAATTTTTCAAACCCTTTTCTATACGGTTCAAAGCTTACGCCACCATGCACAAAAAAAGCAAGGTTGGGCCACATCTCATGAATATTATTCAGCTTATACTTTGCAATTACCATCTCTACACACATCTGTATCCATGCCGGAACACCTACCAAAAATCCAATATCCCATTCAGGGGCCTTTTCTACAATCTCTGCTAATTTTTTATTCCAGTCTTTTTGCCTGGCAATCTTTTTGCCTGGTTTATAAAACGGCTGAAACCAGAAAGGTGATTTTTTTACGGTAATGCCACTCAGGTCGCCGGCATAATAACCCGCCCCTTTTTGCAGGTCAGTACTCCCTCCCAATGTAAGCCATCCTTTACCGATAGAACTGTATGGGATATCTTCATAGTTACGAAGACTAAGCAGTTGTTTGAACATAACAATCCTGTTCCCGCTTAGCAGATCGTTGGTAATAGGTATGTATTTACTGGCCGATTCGCTCGTGCCGCTACTCAATGCATAATACTTGATTTTACCCGGCCAGCATATATCAGGCTTCCCTTCTAAGGTTTTATGCCACCATTCTTTATAAATTTTATTATAATTAAAGGTAGGAACCAGTTCCTGGAATCTTTTGCCGGGATGTTTGTTTAAAAGGATATCAT
>CAYHTC010000391.1:0-2044 GCA_964359445.1 uncultured Sediminibacterium sp.
GGGTCGGGCCCAGTATCGTTTTCTTACTATTCGTTCAGGCGCCTGTAATGCATATATTTTCAGATGTACCTGGGAAGGTTCTTTTTCATAGCTGAGATTGGTACTGCTGACAGCTATATTTTTGAAACTATCGGTTTCTGTTAATGCGGGCGCACTAATATTCAGTAATAGAGAGCTGAAGCCGGCGGTAATGATCGTTTGGTTACTATGGGTTTCCCCATTGATATCGGTCACATCGGCTGAAATGGAAAAATCAAACAGGGGATTGCCTGTACGGTCCGTAATATCTTCCGCACCTGCTTTAAACGTAATAGTAAATTTTCCTTCTGTATTGGTTTTGATTATACCATAACTGATTTCCCGGCCATTATTGGAAGGGTAGGGCCTTCTCCAAAGCCATGGATCATTAAAACGGATATTTCGTTTTACACTGTATACAACAGTGGCTCCATCAATACTATTACCGGCAAATGCTTTCACGTCACCTGCAATGGTAACAGAATCATTTAACCGGTAAGCGCCACTTATTTTTTCAAAGACAATATGGAAACCCGGACGCTTGTATTCCTCCACTGAAAAATAAGTACCTGCCATATTTTTTCCGGCAACTTCTATACTGAACTGCCCGGTTAATCCATTGATCGGCAATAAAAATTTTCCATGAAAGGAACCATACTCATTTAAAGCAAATCTGGCAGAATCGATTTTTTTCCGGTTGGCATCTTTCAGGTACAATAAGCCGGAATCCTTGCTGGTAATCAGTTTACTTAGTTTTGTTCTGTAATCTTTGGTGATGGCAATGCCTTTAAAAAAAACGGGTTGGCCCGGTCGGTAAATACCCCTGTCGGTAAAAAAGAAAACCCTTTGATTCGTTCTTTCATATTTTTCAATAAGTTCATCATCTTTAGTCGTGGGTTCAATGGGTTCATCAGAAAAAAAATCATTTTCGTTGATATCCAATACATCATCGCCTTTACTGATCCTGTAACTGATATTATAGGCATTTGTTTTTTCAATAAACCTGAAATAGCCATTACTGTTGGTGGTTTTTTCGGCTATTTTTTCCAATACATAATTCTGTTTTATTTGGCTGTATATTTTTTGATAGATAACCGTTTTTGCATTTTCAATTGCCTGGCCGTCATTTCTATTCAGAATAAAAAAATCATGATTGTTTTTAACATAACTGATATTGGATACATGAAAAATCTGTAAGCTCATCTTATCACTGGCAATGTTGAATTTTGATGAGCTGGCGCTCAGTAAAGCATATTCTCCAACAGGAAGGCTTTCTAATTTAATTTCAACACTGTGCTGTTGGTAGTCACTGGTTTGTGGTAGCGTCTGCGTGAATGCCTGGTACACTTTTAACCGGAGCGCTTTCTCCCAATAGTCAGTGGCCCATTGGTTGCCGCTTAGTTCTTCTTTACTCTTGATTCTCAGGATTCTTCCATATAAAGTACTTACATTCCGGTAAGTAACCAGGGCCCTGATTGGCTTTCCGGGGATAGATACTTTTTCAGTTTGTATGCGTAGTTCTTTGTGTGCTATCTCTGATAATAAATTTTGTAGTTGTACAGTTCCGCGGGTTGTGTCTTTGTAAAGTAACAAAGCTTTTTCTGCTATTTTCTTTGCTTTAATATAACTATAACGGTTAGCGGTATCCTCAAATGGCTTGTAGTCTGCTGCTTTGCCAGCTTCTGTCTTAGCTAACTTATACCATGCCTGGGAGGCGGTTGCTGTCTCTTTATATTTTGTGGTAAATTCTTCCAGTGCATTTACATAAGCGGCTTCTTTTGAGAGAAAGGCCGCATTTATGTACACCCATTCTATGCGGTCCAGGTTTATTCGCAGTAAAGTGTTTTTATCCTTGTCGTTCCGGTGAAACGAAAGTAGCTGTTGAAATAATTGCAAACTTATCCATTGCTGTTCAGTACTGTCGGCGGTGATAAAGCGGGCTTGTATAAATTCATCCAATGGCGCCAATGCTTTTTCATCATTTATGGTAAAAGCATAAGCGGGTTTACTTAGATAGTTTTCACCT
>CAYHTC010000392.1:0-1996 GCA_964359445.1 uncultured Sediminibacterium sp.
TTGTGAAAAAATCATCAACAAAAAAACCGAAAGGGGAAGAAGATTATGATGATGATGAAGTTGATTAATTCGCCGATGATTGGGAAAAGCCCGAAGAGGAGGAGGCTGGGGATCCCGACTTTGATGAATTTGATATCCCCAAAAGCAAAGAGAAGAAAGCTACAGGCAGAGCAGGAAAATCAAAAGTGGGTGAGGAAGATGATTTTAAATTGGATGACGACTTTAAAGAGTTCGACCTCTTCAATGATAAAGGTGGTGGATTTGATGATGATGAAGACGATGATTTTTGATCATCCCACAATACTAAGGTGAAAAGAATAACTGACTCTTTCCCTGTAAAGGATGCATCGCTATGTAAACAACAAATGTTGAACTGGGCCAACCGGTTCAACATTTGTTGTTTTCTGGATAACCATGATTACCCATCCAGCTATCAAAAAATTGAATGTATTGCGGCTGCAGGAGCAGTAAAAACATTCTCTGCACAAAACAGCATACTCGATCAACTGAATGCGTTCTGTAAAAACAATCATGACTGGCTATTCGGTCACCTCAGTTACGACCTGAAAAATGAAATAGCTCCCCTGCATTCCGCCCATCCCAACCGTATTGGTTTTCCTGATGTCCTTCTTTTTCAACCGGAAATAGTAGTACAGTTGAAAAATGATCAATGCATCATTTCATCATTAACAAAAGATCCGGAAACTATTTTCAATGAGATCATAAGTACTTCAGTAATCGTAAAAGAAGAATCATACACTGTACCCATCCAGCCCCGCATCACCAAACAGGAATACATACAAACCATTGAGCGGCTATTAAAACATATTCTGCGTGGTGATTGCTATGAGATCAATTTATGCCAGGAGTTTTATGCAGTGGATGCATTGATTAATCCGGTAAATATTTATACAGGATTAACCGCTATCTCACCCAACCCTTTCGCTGCTTTTTATAAACTGGATGATAAATATTTACTCTGCGCCAGCCCTGAAAGGTATATCCAGCGCAAAGGAAACCAACTCATTTCACAACCCATCAAGGGTACCTGTAAAAGAGATATATCCGATCCGGAAGCAGACGCCTTATTAAAGGCCCAATTACAACAAAGTGAAAAAGACAGGAGCGAAAATGTGATGATTGTGGACCTGGTAAGAAATGATCTGAGCCGTGTTTGCAAAGAAGGAACGGTTAAAGTAAACGAACTTTGTGGCATTTACAGTTTTCCGCAGGTACACCAACTGATATCAACCATTAGCGGCGAACTCAATGAAGGAACGGGTTTCGCGAACATTATCAAAGCGACTTTCCCGATGGGTAGTATGACAGGTGCACCCAAACAAAAGGTAATGCAGCTCATAGAACAATATGAGAAAACAAAAAGGGGCATTTATTCAGGAGCCGTTGGCTATATAAACCCCGACAATGATTTTGATTTCAATGTGGTGATCAGAAGTATTTTATACAATGCCGCTGACCGGTATCTATCCTATTTAGTGGGGGGTGGTATTACTTTTCAAAGCGATCCGGAAAAAGAGTATGCAGAATGCTTGTTAAAAGCAGCGGCGATACAGGCGGTATTGCAGGGGGGATAATAGATTAAAGATTATTTCGCAACCACCTACCTTCCAGCAAAGCCCTAACCGACTCCATCAATAAGCCCGCTTTAGATGCTTCAAACAGAATGGCTTTTTCTTTTTGTAAACGCATCGGATATTTTTTACCGGAAGCCAGTATCCTGTCGAAGCCCGGGTTCCATTTATTAAACTGATTAATATCTATAGCCAGGCTATTGGTTACAATTAATGAATTATACCGTCCACCAATTTCCATAACCGTAGTATTCGCAACTTCATCAGCGTTCAGTATTACTTCTTCGGGTTTACCGGCATTCGCTTTTTGCACAAGGGTTTCACCTGCAGTCATGGTGGTCCAGCCACCACTTCCCTCAAATATATAATGGGTGCCAATGAATTTCTTTACGTGGTTACGCGTT
>CAYHTC010000393.1:0-1983 GCA_964359445.1 uncultured Sediminibacterium sp.
TAAACAATCTTTAAAATAAAAACCATTTGACATGTTGCATTTAAATTCTATTTTATTACAGGCTGGCGCCGGTGGCGGTGGTATGGTACAGTTATTATTGATGGGTGGTATCATCCTGGTATTCTGGCTGTTTATGATCCGGCCACAGGCAAAAAAGGCAAAAGAGCAGAAAAAGTTCATTGAGAATCTGCAAAAAGGCGATAAGGCGGTAACCATAGCGGGTATCCATGGTACGATCAATAAGATTAATGAAGATAATACCATCCAGCTTGAAGTTAGCCCTGGCAGTTATCTTAAGATTGAAAAATCTACCATCAGCATGGAATGGTCCGCCGCGCTGAATAAGCCACAGGCATAGCCTCTTCAACTAATTACATAAAACCGGGCGATCCATTCACCCGGTTTTTTTTGTGGAATTGACTGAAGGATTCAAGAGAATTGATAACTTACCATATAAATTGAACTAAATATATTTTATATAGTGGCTCTACGAATTGGTCTGACAGGTGGTATAGGATCCGGCAAAAGCACAGTGGCCCATATTTTCAAAGTATTGGGTATACCTGTATTTGATGCCGACAGCGCCGCCAAGCAACTCATGGAAACAGATCCCGGACTTCGTACAGCTTTGATTGAAGAATTTGGCCCGGATACTTTTACCAACGGCGGTCTGAACAGAAAATACCTGGCTTCCATCGTTTTTAAAGATGCTTTAAAACTGGAAAAACTGAATGCACTGGTACATCCCTTTGCAATAGCCGCCGCTGAAAAATGGTCGGCAGAACAGGTAAGCGTTTATACCATTAAGGAAGCCGCCCTTTTTTTTGAATCGGGCTCAGCCATCGGAATTGATTATATGATTGGGGTATCTTCCCCCGAACACCTTCGGATAAAAAGGATAATGAACAGGGATGGGATGAACAGGGAGGAAGTAATCGCCAGAATGAAAAGACAGATACCGGAAGAGATTAAAATGCGCTTATGTGATTTTGTGATTGTAAATGATGAGCAACAATTATTGATCCCGCAGGTATTGGAATTGCATGAACGGTTTATGAAGGAAGCCATTCTAATTAAAAATTAATAATTAGTGAAGATATGACTATGATTGCATCTACACCCAATACGCCTTATTATGCCGTTATCTTTACATCTGAACGCACACGCATTGATGATGGTTATGCGCAGATGGCAGAGCGAATGGTTGCTTTGGCTGCAGAACAGCCGGGGTATTTAGGGCATGAATCGGCACGCGAAGAAATTGGTATTACTGTTTCGTATTGGGAAAGTTTGGAAGCTATCCAAAACTGGAAAAAAAATTCGGAGCACTTAATGGCGCAGGAACTGGGTAAGCATAAATGGTATGCGAAATATAAAACACGCATCTGTAAAGTAGAAAGAGACTATGATTTCAGTAATTCACTCATGGCCGGTTAAGAGAGCGCTGCCAGGGCTTCTTTAATTCTGGCCCAGGCCTTTTCGATATTAGTCATGCTGTTAGCGAATGAAAACCGGACGCAATCGGGTTCACCAAAAGCATCACCCATTACAGAAGAAACATGCGCGGTATTCAATAAATACATACTGAAATCGGCCGCATTTTTAATGATTTCTTTTCCATTTGATTTGCCATAATAAGCGCTTACATCAGGGAATACATAGAAGGCGCCCTGTGGCTCAAAACAGGTAAAACCGGGGATGGATTTTACCAGTTCCAGGGTTTTCTTTCTTCGCCTGGTAAACTCTTCTGTCATTTCTTCCGATGAACGCAGATCGCCTGTAAGCGCCGCCACCGCCGCTTTTTGTGTAATGGAACAGGTACCACTGGTAAACTGGCCCTGCAATTTTTCACAGGCTTGGGCAATGGTGGTATTGGCGGCTATATAACCCAGTCTCCAGCCCGTCATGGCAAAACCTTTACTTAATCCATTAATCAATACCACACGGTCTTTCAGGTCGCTAAACTGCGCGATACTTTCATGC
>CAYHTC010000394.1:0-1979 GCA_964359445.1 uncultured Sediminibacterium sp.
TTCATTGAGAACATTGTCCCAATTGCCAGGAAACGCCTGCATCCATTCATGCGTAACCCGAACATGAGGTATATTTAGCGAATAGTCACGAAAACCGCTATTGAATGCTTCGTTGTTGCAGTCGCCAAATAACAATGTCATGCCATAAGGATGAACCACATAAAAAGTTTTAGGATCGTCAGTATTATCAACGAAAATTTTACCAGTTACTTTATGTTCAACTACTGAACGGGCAAATAAGTTGTTAATGGTAACTTTCTTTAAGTGTTCAGTAAGTTTTTTGTAATCTTGTTTTTCTAAAAGTTTCATGCTTGGTTACCAGTTAAATTTATTTTATCAGTTATTTGTTGATTATGTTGAGGTAATCTGAAACATTCATTTATAATAAATGTTAAGCGCTTTTCTCCTTGTCAGTTTTTTTCGGGTTGTCAGCTTGTAGTTTTTTAATACATAAGACCAAGGTATTACAAGGAGGTCAACAACAATAGAGGTGCTTATTTTCATCTATCCTATATTTCGGTTGACGCTTCTCTACCCGACTCCATACTTACTTGCTTGTTCCACTTCGTAACATTCACGCCCTTCACAAGAAGCCACAGGGCCAGTGCGAGGATGGCGAGAGGTGTTGGCAAAAGGAGGAAGTCGGATGCATAGGCTGGCGCCAGGACAAGCACAAAGTTTCTGATAACAAAGCCAGCGCCAGCGAGTACTAGCAGTATACCCAGAAACTTTGGTAAATATCCCGATTGAAAGATTAAATATCCACGGAGAATAGAAGCAACTCCATAGAACACCATGAATATCCCAGCACCATATCCATACAACTTGAGCGACAGCAGCGCGAGAGAGTTCACTTGATCAGGCGAAAAAGTCTTCAGATAGTCAGCGCCTTCCAATAGTAGTAACACCGCGAAATAGAATAGTTCAGCGAACGCGAAAGTGACGGTTGACACCAGTCCAAAAAAGGCTGCAAGTAATGCAATATCTTTACGAACCGGCCTAAGCAATAGGTATAGAATCACCGTTAATGAAACATCACATACAGCTTCCGCAAGGTAGCTTGCGAAGCCCAGGCGGAAAAGTGAGGTAGAGGCATGGATATTAATGGCGGTAGCTGTTGCATCACCTGATACAATCAGTTTGTTAAGAACGAATAACTCACCGAATCCTCCCGCCAGGATTGAAATGAGGAAAAGGACTCCCGCAGTTTTAGCATAAAATTGTGGTGAAGTTTTAACGGTCTTACTGTTTGAGTTCATTTTTTAATTCTTTAAAGTATAAAGATTGTCCTTTTAAATTGTTACATCACCAACTTGTTGTGCGTTCGTTATTGTTAGTGTATTATTTTTTACACCTTTAATTAAAAGCCATAGCATTATTGAAATTTCTCCTAATGCGTAAAACACAAATGCAAATTGGCTAACAAATGCTTTATAACCGGGGAAAAGTAGCGTAGTAAAACTTTCGATGATGTAAGCTAAACCACCCATAATTAAAAATATTCCCAGTATTCGGGGAATGAATCCTGACCTATAAACCAATTGTCCAAAGGGTATCAACCAAAGCCCCCAGAATATTTCTAAAACGACAAGACCGTTATGGTGCGTTTTAATAAATAACATCGCCAGGTCCTGTGCCTGTGCAGAATCAAGTGATTTCATTATTTCGCCTTTTAAAATCATAAGGGCAGTAATTTTGAATGTCTCAAGAAGAAAAGAGATAGGAACTTGCACGAGCAGGAAAGTAACCATTAGTTTAGCTTTATGTTCATTTACATTTTTAAACAAACGATAAAGCACAAATACTAATAATACAAACGGGATTGAGCTGGTAAGATTACTGACAATCTTCGTGCGAAATAAAAACTCGTTGTTAAGAATTTTTTGTGCAGTTGCAAAACTGTCTTCCTGTATCGTTGTCTGGTATGGAGCATACATCATACCATAGGCTGCCATGATTCCACCAATAAGGTATAGTAA
>CAYHTC010000395.1:0-1971 GCA_964359445.1 uncultured Sediminibacterium sp.
TTATTCAAGCATTTAGTGATAACCCGATTAGTATATCCGGGCAGCAAACTAAAAACGGTAGATTATCTGTTACGCTACAAGGGCATTTATACCCACGAAGACAGAATATATCGGTATATGGATAAATTTAATTTAAACCATAAACAAACTGCCATAGACATCACCTTTGAGCATACCAAGCGAATATTAAACAATCAAATCTCCGTTGCTTTTTATGCTATTACCACACTGTATTTTGAAGCCAGCGATGAAGATGATTTGCGAAGAATAGGATTCAGTAAAGATGGCAAAGCTCAAAATCCGCAAATACTCCTTGCCTTGCTGGTGGGATCAGAAGGGCACCCCTTGGCTTATGAAGTGTTTGAAGGCAATAAATTTGAAGGGCACACACTCATTCCCGTTGTACAAGCATTTAAAAAGAAATACAATCTGCCATCACTGATCATTGTTGCTGATGCAGGACTGTTATCCGCTGAGAATATTACGGAGCTTATCCGCTTGAACTATCCATTTATTTTAGGAGCAAGATTGAAAAATGAAACCGATGTTATCAAGAAAAAAATCATATCTCAACCGTACGTCAATGGCAAAACAATTACCGTTCAGAAACAAAAAAACATACGGATTATTGTAAACTACTCTGCCAAACGCGCAAAAAAAGATGCACATCTTCGTAAACGGGGATTAGAACGATTAGAAAAAAGTTTGAAATCGGGTAAACTTACCAAAGAGAAAATCAATAACAGGGGATACAATAAATATCTCAAAATTAAAAATGAAATAGTCGTAGAGATTGATTATAAAGCGTTCCGGGCAGATAATAAATGGAATGGATTGAAAGGATATGTAACCAACTGCCTGCTGACTGAACAGCAGATAATGGATAACTACAAACAACTTTGGGCAATAGAAAAAGCCTTTAGAATATCTAAAACAGATTTACAAGTGCGTCCAATTTATCATCATTTGGAAAGACGAATAAAAACACATATTTGTATTGCCTTTTGTTCTTACAAAATTTACAAGGAATTGGAGCGAAACATCAAACTCAAAAACCTTCCTATATCCACAGAGCAAACCATAGGAGAACTTAAAACAATTTATCAGGCACACATAATTTTACCAAAATCCAAAAAGAAAACCACGGTACTGTTACCGCTAAATGCCCAACAACAGATGATTTTAAAGGCATTTGACATTAAATTTTAGTCCGGGTGTCCCAATGCGGAAAACAGGTGTTTTAAACAACCGACTAACTACTCATAATCGAACCAGAAGCCCATCCTACAAACCATCAACAGTTTCTTCATCATTACTTGCAATAATAGTTTCTCCCTTCAGGGAGGGGCAAGACAGTTCGGCATTTACAGATGGCTTTTTTTGTTTTAACCTGACACATCGCGACACTTTGGCTTTATTATATTTGCCTACCAATAGAATAAGGTATGTGGCAGGTTATTTGACTACAAAAGCCACTAATTGCACTAATTGCACTAATTGCACTAATTGTCACGAATTAATTAGTGCAAATTCGTGGCTAAAAAAATTATATGAGCAAAAACAATAGCGATAAAAAAGAAGAAGAAAAAGAAAATATCTCTGTCCGCCAAGATGTCCCGATAAGTCGGGATATTAGCGAAGCAGAAACAAAGACGGAAATTCCTGTTGCTGCTGTGTCTTCTCCGAAGGACGAAGTCGAAGAAAAAACTTCCGAAGAAAAACTTGCTGATCTGAACGATAAGTATCTGCGCCTTTATGCTGACTTTGAAAATTACAGGAAAAGAATATCGAAAGAACGGATTGACCTGCTTAAATTTTCGGGAGAAGATATTTTCAAGCAATTAATTCCTGTGATGGATGATTTTGAACGCGCGATGAAAGCCGCGACTCAAGCCACAGATATTGAAACTATCAAACAAGGCGAACAGTTGATATACAACAAATTCAAAACCATATTCACGCAAAACGGCT
>CAYHTC010000396.1:0-1963 GCA_964359445.1 uncultured Sediminibacterium sp.
ATATGCCCACAATTGCATTGAGCAACAGTGTAGCTTTTTCTCAGATGACCGACCCCGGTAAGCAGTTTCCATGGATCAGGGTATTCGGAACTTTGGGGTGGATCATAGCCGGACTGCTCATTGGTCAACTGGGTATTGAAAAAACCTCCTCCACTTTTTATATGGCATCGGCTGTTTCGGGCGTACTGGGGTTACTGAGTTTTATGCTTCCCAATACCCCACCCAAAGCACAAAGTGCAGATGCTTCAAAGGCGCTGGGTACAGAAGCTTTTGTATTATTTAAAGAAAGGCCTTACCTGATTTTTTTCATAGCAGCCATTTTGGTTTGTATCCCATTATCCTTTTATTATGGATTTGCCAATCCTTTTTTAAATGAGATCCATTTTGAAAATGCGGCGGGTAAAATGACATTAGGACAGGTTTCCGAAGCGGTTTTTATACTGGCCATCCCTTTTTTATTCAACCGTATTGGTGTAAAGAAAATGTTGTTACTGGGTATGACTGCCTGGATACTGCGTTATATCTGTTTCGCCTACGGAAATGCGGAAGCCAATAGCTGGATGTTATACGGTGGTATTATCCTGCATGGCATTTGTTATGATTTCTTTTTTGTAACAGGCTATATGTACACAGAAAAAAAAGCAGGTGAAAAAATAAAAAACGCGGCACAGGGTCTGTTCACTTTTGCTACTTATGGCGTAGGCATGTTCATAGGCACCTGGTTTTCGGGCTATATTGTTGATCAGAATAAAAATACAGACAACACCCATAACTGGCAAAATATCTGGTATGTGCCGGCGTTTATTGCACTGGGGGTGCTGATCTGTTTTATTGTATTTTTTAAGGAAAAGAAGGTTGTTCGTCAATCGTGACGACTCACATAATAACAATTCAACTATAAAAACAAACCATTACATGAAAAACATCGCCATGCTCGGCTCCGGATTTATCGGCCGGTTTTATGCAGACTCACTGCAAGGTTACAGAAGCAGGGATAAAGTGATCAGCATTTATTCGCGCAGAGAAGAAAGCGCCAAAAAATTTGCCAATGATTATGCCTGTGCCCATTGGACCACCATTATGGAAGAAGCCATTGCACACCCGGAAGTAGATATCGTTTGTATAGCCTTACCCAATAATCTGCATGAGGCAGCCGTAATGCTTTGCTGTAAACACAAGAAGGCGGTAATGACCACCAAGCCACTGGGCCGTAATGCTGAAGAAGCTAAACGGATGCTGCTGGCAGTGGAAGAGGCCGGCATTTTTAACGGCTATTTAGAGGATCTTGTATATACACCCAAATTCATCAAAGCCAACCAGAGTGTGAAAGAGGGGGCCCTGGGCAGGATATTATGGGCCAAATCAAGAGAAACCCATCCCGGCCCGCACAGCGACTGGTTCTGGGATATTGAGCAGGCAGGTGGCGGTTGCATTCTCGATCTTGGATGCCATTGTGTGGAAATTACCAGAAGCTATATCGGCAAAGACATTAAACCCATTGAAGTGATGTGCTGGGCGGATACGCAGGTGAAGCCGATAGAGGCAGAGGACCATGCCATTGGATTGGTAAAATATGAAAATGGGGCCATCGGGCAGTTTGAAGTAAGCTGGACATTTCGCGGAGGGTTGGATCTGCGTGATGAAGTGATGGGTACAGAAGGTACCATTTGGATAAATAGTTTTTTACGCACCGGTTTTGATATGTTTACTACAGGAAAAGGGGGCGATTATATTGCAGAGAAAGCCGAAAGCAATACAGGCTGGCTGTTTCCGGTGGGTGATGAACTGAATGAACTCGGTTATAATCACATGTTCATGGACATGTTCGATGCCATGGAAAAAGGGGAAGCGCCCAGGGAAACCTTTTATGATGGCTATGTTGTGAATGCCATACTCGATGCTGCCTATCGTTCTGCCAAAACCAAAATATGGGATCCCGTTAAACTGGATATCTGTAGAGGTA
>CAYHTC010000397.1:0-1952 GCA_964359445.1 uncultured Sediminibacterium sp.
GTGTTTTATTATCTGCAATGGGTTGGGTATTGGGTAATACAAATACATGGGTATAGCCACCCGCTGCGGCAGCGGCAGCGCCTGTTTCAAGGGTTTCCTTGTATTCATAACCGGGATCGCAGAAATGAGCGAAAATATCAACCCAGCCGGGAGAAACCGTTAAACCGGTTGTTTCTATAACCTCATCGGCGGTTTCTGTAATATGGGGGGCTATTTTAATAATCTGTTCCCCATCGATCAATAAATCGGTAACCTGGCCATTAAGAGCTGAATTAGGATCGGCAATCATTGCTTGCCTTACTAGTATCTTCATGCAGTTGAGGTAAAATTTTATGCAATATAACCTGATTTTTTCTTTTCCTCCTATATTTGCAGCCCGTTTAGGAATAACAGATGTCAGATGTAGGATGACAGATGTAGGTTGTCCTCCGGTTTTTTTTTCGGGATGTAGCGCAGTCCGGTAGCGCACACGTCTGGGGGGCGTGGGGTCGCAAGTTCAAATCTTGTCATCCCGACTAAAAGGACGGCAAACGTCCGCAATGACCCGAAAACAGCAATGTTTTCGGTTTTTTTTTGGATTATACCTGAAAAGCAGTATATTTAATATTGTGTTCATTTTACACATTAACTTTCAAAAATGATGATTGCCAACCGATTTAATAGTTTTTAATTCTCTTATTATTCACTTTTAAAATCTACGAAATGCAAAGCCAAATGCTAAGAAAAATCACCTTCAAAACGCTTCTTTTTATGCTGGCGTTCCCACTTTTTTCAACCACAGGTTTAAAAGCCCAAAACGATGCCATGATGCAGGCATTCTACTGGAACGTTCCTGTGAATACCAGTACACTGCATGGCAGTTGGTGGGACACACTGAACAGCAAGGCCACCCTGCTTAAAAATGCCGGTATTACTGGTCTCTGGGTTCCCTGCCCCGCCAAAGGCAACTGGGGAATAACGGATATGGGTTACGGTATTTACGATCATTACGACCTTGGTAATTACTTCCAGAAAGGATCAACTGAAACCCGTTTTGGCAGCAGGCAGGCGCTTACCAATATGCTTTCTGCCATGCATCAGTCACCCGCTATCAATGTATATGCTGATGTGATCTTAAACCATGTTTACTCGGATGCCGGCAATGATGAATCCAACCCTGCTGTAAAAGCGTATACATTCGGGCAGGCACATAACGGAGTCAATGTTGCTTATCCCACCAATGAGATCAGATGGGTAATCCCCAATGCCCAACCCGGCGATTATTATATCCAGATAAAAGGCTACAACCTTAACTGGAATGCGGTAAATGGTGAAAGGGGGTATGATGTTAATATTAATTGGACAAGTACCTCTACCATAGAAAATGGTGTGTGGGAATCTGAACCCAATAATGGTAATGGTCAGTTCAATGTCTTTCCCGGCTCGGGACAAACACTGAGAGCCCATGCTGATTACAGCACAGATATTGATGAATATAAAGTAACCGTTACAACCGCTCATGACATCGTTATTACACTAACTGCCAAGCGTGAGCAGGCTACACCCTGGGCCTGGCTATGGGCCGATCAAACCAATGGTTATTACCCGATAAATATTTGGTACAATGGTAGTAACCTCGCGGGCACTACCCTGGAGGCGCATACCAATACCGCTATTTCTTACGTCACACATACCGGCACCGGCGAACCCAATTATTCATGGAACTACTCTCATTTTCATCCTTCGGATGCCAACGACTGGTTAGGTGGCCCCGGCACTGATGAAGTGATTCCCAACACCAAATTCTTTGGAAATGATTTTAATACGTATGGCGATACGGTAAAGGCCCGCCTGAAGAACTGGGGCTACTGGCTGGCTGGCCAGGTAGGCTTTGATGGGTTCAGGCTGGATTTTGTCAGGGGGTTCCAGGAAGCCTTCGTTTCTGATTGGGTAAAAAACCTTCCGCTGCAAAA
>CAYHTC010000398.1:0-1950 GCA_964359445.1 uncultured Sediminibacterium sp.
CCAAAATTACCGACCCTAAATTTACAAACACAGAAACACCTTTTGTTTTGCGAAATTTAAAAAGTGTAATTGAAAACAATTTTAAGGAAAAGCATTCTGCAAGCGACTATGCGACTTTGTTAAACATTTCAGCAAATGCTTTGGCGAAATTAGTAAAGACACATTTTAATAAAACCCTCACAGACCTAATTACGGAAAGAATAATCATTGAAGCAAAAAGAGAACTTTATATGACAAGCAAACCAATCAAAGAAATTGCTTGGAATCTGGGTTATACAGACGAATTTTATTTTAGCAGGTTATTTAAAACCAATACCGACATTTCTCCTCAAATGTATCGGGACACAGTAGGTTTTTTTCTTCGCAATGTGTTCCGCGCAGTTTATATGTTTGAATTCGCGAATTGAGTTTGCTAAATTCAAAGAAACGAAAACATATGAAAAGCGAATCAACTAAACTACGGGATTTTAGCGGTCAAAATATTTATGTAGGTATGGATGTGCATCACAAAAGCTGGAAGGTCCATATTTATAGCGATGAGTTTGAATTGAAATCACTTAGCCAGGAGCCGGACGTGAATAGATTGTACAACTACCTTGATAGTCATTATAAGAATGCAAATTACCACCTGGCGTATGAAGCGGGCTTTAGTGGCTTCTGGATACAACGGGCATTTGCGGCAAAAGGTATAAATTGTAAAGTGGTGCACCCCGCTGATGTGCCTACCAGTAACCTTGAACAACTACGTAAATCAGATGCTGTGGACAGCAAAAAAATTGCAAAAGGATTAAGGAGTGGAGATCTGAACTTCATTCATGTTCCGGATATCCAATTGGAAATGGATCGGCAATTGATGCGTAGCCGCGGACTACTGATCAAAGATTCCACGCGGATTAAAAACAGAATCAAATCAATATTAAAACTACAAGGCATAGCTATTCCGGCGCAATACAAGGAAGGAACATGGAGTAAAGTTTTCATCAAATGGTTAGGAGAAATCAATTTTGGAAGTGTTAGTGGTAAAATGACAATGCAAACCCATATCAATGAACTTCTATTTTTGGAGGAACAGAAAAAGCAAGTTGATATTGGTATAAAAGAATTATCGAAAACAGTGCGCTACCGTTCCAATTTAAAATTGTTGCAAAGTATCCCATCAATCGGATTATTGACTGGTATGATACTATTGACAGAGATAGGCGACATGGCCCGTTTTAGCCGGCTGGACGAGCTGTGCAGCTATTGTGGCATTGTACCCAATTGTCATAGCAGTGGCGAGAATGAAAGGATTGGCAGATTAACAAGAAGAGGTAATAGCATTATCAAACGGGTGCTGATTGAGTGTGCCTGGGTAGCAGTCAAGAAAGATCCGGCCTTATTGCTTTATTATAAAGAGCAAATAGTAAAAATGAAGGGGCAGAAAGCTATTATTAAAGTGGTTCGTAAACTGTTGAGCAGAATAAGATATGTATTGATGAACAAACAAGAATATGTATTAGGCGTAATAGCATAAATAAGTCATTGAACACAAACATATAAAAACTAAGTTGGCATAAAATCGCAGAGAGACGTTTGTAGCCGAAAGGACTACTGTCCGCAGTTTGCGTTATGCCAGCTATTATATACTAATGAAAAAATTGCAGTGCATGGTTCATGTATCTGCTAAGAGAAGATTGTTTTTATAATGTTAGTGGGAAATGTCACACGATGTAATCGAACGATTGCATTTCAGCAACTGTGCCTTGATTTGGCTGAAGGTCATGCAATCATTCAATTCCATCGTATTTAAAATAAATTTTGAATTCAACATAGAAGATGTCTCTCGATAGAGGACTCTGCGCTGCTCGCATTGTCGGGTTCTTTTGTTACGAATAACGTTTACCGTAGAAGTTTAGCAATTTACCAACAACGGGAATCTTTGCTCTTTCTCCGCATCACCCCGTTATGCGG
>CAYHTC010000399.1:0-1941 GCA_964359445.1 uncultured Sediminibacterium sp.
TTCTGTTTGGCGGGATTCAAAATTATAGGGACCTCTTTCTGTTGGATAATAAGCGAGATCGAAAGTGGATGTTTGTACATCAGTAATATTCGTGGTACGTTGTGGAAATATTTCATTGGTAAAAACCTGCCTTACACGCGGATCGCTTAATTCTGTCAAATTTCTGCGTAGTGGATTGTTAGGGCTGTTCCTGTCCTGCAGATTGGGTTCAATATTATACCAGGCCAGTTTGGCGCGGTTGAAATTATAGTCGATGGAATCGGTGAGGCTTGCTTCCGGAAATTTAGGGTTACCCTGGGGGGTAGAGGCCAATGCCCAGGCAACCAGCGGAAAACGCAGATCAATACTGGTTCTGGTTCCCTCAAAATCATCTAAAAAAATCAGGCCCTGATCGCCGGCTCCAATCTGTGATGGATGGCCGGGTTTAAGCACCGCGGCTTCACCATAAGCAGTAACAGATGATCTGGCCCTGGTTGAATAGAAAGGTAATTTATCAAGAAAACGCGTAAGGCCGGGCAGTTCTGACTGATACCTGAAATCAAGGCCATACATGGTATTTCTAATGGGGTCATCACCATACGCCATTTTAGTAAAGAATGGCCGCTCAGATAAACGTACCATTGACGCCCCCAGGGATAATTTTTTACCGGCCAGGTAATCAACCCGTAAACCGGTAAAATTTCTTTGTTGAATACCAAAGCCCGCATTGTTTTCGAAGGATACTTTTACGGGTACATTGGAACTGAGAATACCGGCATTTAATATTTTAACCGACCAGGTTATAATCAATCGTATAGTCTACCCCCTCCCGCAAAACCTGTCCGCCCGCGGTTACCGACACAGAGCCCGGTGGAATATTAAAGGCATTCAGGTTTATTTCAGAACCGCCTGCACTGCCTTTTACCTGCCCCTGCATTACAAAGCGGTTCAGGTTGGCATAGGTTTGCGCGATGGCCTTGATAGAATCGTACAACTGGTAATACACATATTTTTTACGCATGGCAAGTGGTTGCCCGGCAAAAGCAAGTGTATCCAGGTCACGCCCAAAGGGCTCGAGTACAGGAAAAATTACCCGGCCCATCTGCGATAAGATGGTGAAGCCTTCTATATAATCAAACACACCATCCGGCTGCGGATCATTCCGGTTATTCAGTCTGTCGAGATTTAATATTCGCAATAACGATTTTCCATCCGCGGAAGGAGCCGTTTCCGGCAAATATCTTTTCAGTCCGCCGCTGGGTTCTTCATACAAAACATTCAGTTTAAAATCATCTTTCTGTATACCGCCAAACAGGTCGAGTGAATATACATTTTTCATCATCCAGCCCCAGGTGGGCAGTTCAACCCTTTGGGAAGTGGCTTTTAATAATTTCAGGAACAATACTTTCTGTACCCCTCTCATCGAGTCCAGCGCCACATCCTGCGAAAATTCACCTACCTGGTAAACCCTGCCATTGTATGTGTACTGATAGGCCACCGCCAATACCTCATCTGATTGTAATTGCACATTGATGGAAACAAACCCAACCTGCGGATTAAAATAATATTCTGAAGGACTTAATTTTCTGGCGAAGGTTTTTTCATAATCATCCACAGGTCGCAGGCCTTTGGATAATAACAGTGTATTGATGAAGGCAGGGTTACGTGCATTGGAATTTCCCGCCAGGGATGCATACAAATCATTCGCGCCATTGGCAGGTAATGGATTGGTGGTAAGCGACTGAACCGCGGAGTTATAAGGTTTACTTTCAGCAAGATCCATTAAACCCACAATATCACGTGCATCGGTGGTGGCGCCTGTACGATTGGTTACCCATACTTCCATTCGCTGAATTTGTACCTGCGAGTTAACAACAGGCAGCTTAGCCATGGTAGTATTAAAATTGCTACGGTAATACTGTCCTAATAAAAAGTGGCGGTTCTCTTCATAATCATCCAGTT
>CAYHTC010000400.1:0-1905 GCA_964359445.1 uncultured Sediminibacterium sp.
CCGGATATGACTGGTAAACCTGATCCGCTCTATACAGGCAAGTTGTTGCGCCACGTTTATTTTTCCTTTGGTAACATACCATTCCAGGTTTTTTGTAATGGCAGAACGGCTTTTCTCCAGCATATCAACACTAACATCAAACTGAATAGTAGCGAAGCCTGCCATAGCCGCTACCTGCGCAATTCCACTACCCATGGTTCCTGCACCACAAACACATATTGTTTTGATGTTATTCATCTTTCCGTTACCGGCAAAACTAAGTGATTGTATAATAAATGCCCCCCACTAACCACTCCAATCTCCAAACTCCTAACTTCTATCCCCCTAACTCCCAAGATATTTACATCTTTTCCACTTTGCCAGTGGCACAGGGTTCATAGCAATAGACTTATCGTACTTTTATCACATGCAAAACAGTCTGCAGCAATTGGATCTTTTTGGTTTCCCGATAGAAACAGCTACTCCGGCAAAGAAAAAAGAGAGAGCAGTTATCGCTCCTGCCGTAATAACGGAAACAACTGTAATGGAAGCCATCCAACCTGAAAACCCGGTTAAAGAACCCGCTATTACACTACAAAGGACCACGCCCGCCATCGCAAAAAGAGTCAATATTGAAAAACAAACGGGTAAACGTGGCAGAAAATCTTTTAAAGAAATGGACGATGAAGCGGATCTGATTGCCATACCGGAGGAGGATGTGCTGAATCAAAAATTGTATTACTCTATCAGTGAAGTAGCGGGCTGGTTTAAAGTAAATACCTCATTACTCAGGTACTGGGAAAATGAATTTGATATTTTACAGCCTCGTAAAACGAGGAAGGGCGACCGACTTTTCCGGGTGGAAGATATTAAGAATCTGCAATTGATTTATTTTCTTTTACGTCAACGTAAATTTTCTATTGACGGAGCCAGGAACTATCTGAAGAATAACAAACAGGAAGCAGACAAGCATGTTCAACTGGTAGATTCACTCACGAAATTCAAATCATTCCTTCTCGAATTAAAAACTAACCTGCAGGCGTAGCGGATTTGATAACAATATCTGTATTGGCTGCCGCTAATTCAAGCCCGCTTTTCTCTAACAATGCTATGATCTCCAGATTAACTGTTTCTTTCAGTGAATTAAACGCCTCTACAGATTGTTGCATGGTGGTAAAGTATTCAACAGAAACAATATGTGCATTTTTCCCGGTATCCATCAGGTAAACGATATTACTGTCAATTTCCGGCTTTTGAAGAATGGTTTGAATGGCGGGCGTTAATGCCCGGAGTTGTTCTGAGGTTGCGTTCAATCCCAATTCAAGCCGCAGTTCTGCTTTCCGTTGTATACGAAGTGAAATATTATCTATAATGGTATCCACCATTTGTTTATTGGGCACTGTAATATAGGTTTTATCGGTAGTGCGGATTCTTGTACTGCGCAGGCCGATCTTTTCAATATGACCGGTAAAATTATCCACTTTCACAAGATCGCCGGTAATAAAAGGTTTATCAAAAAAAATGATAAAGGAAGCGATCAGGTTCTCCATACTCTCCCTGGTCGCCAATGCAATGGCGGCACCTACAATACTTAAGCCGGTTAGCAGGTTGCCTATATTTTTATTGAAAGAAAAACGAAGCAGCAGTAATATGCCGATGATTACCAGAATCACTTTAAAAAAATCCTTGAAGAAAAGTATTAACTGATTATCGCTCTGGTCTCTGGTAAAGTTGGCCTTTTCTTCGAGTACCAGCGCTACAAAATCGATTACACGCAAACACAGCCAGATAAATACAACAATCAATGTGCCTGCAGCAAGAGCATCCAGTATCCGGCCAAGACTGATATGATAGATCGTGGTATTGAACAGCTCCGGAGTATTCAGTTTATCAATCGAAATAATGGATATCAGCAAAAGCAAAAAC
>CAYHTC010000401.1:0-1893 GCA_964359445.1 uncultured Sediminibacterium sp.
TTTACATACAAATTTGCCACACTCTTCTTTGCCATGCCGGAAAAAAATAACCCATTCCTTTCTTTTTGTCGGAGAACTTTGGAGAAGGAAGCGATGTTGCAAGCTGTTTTAAATTTTAACGGCAATGATAATTCCTGTCGTCCAAACTTGCTTAGTTAAGAATAGATCATTCCTTGTTTCTAAATAGGTAATTAATTTAATTGCTTTTTCCTGATGCCCGTCTGGCCAGTTAGGCTGAGGTAGCATATCATCAATTATGTAAAGTCCGCCTTTGTTTAACATAGATAATACTTCGTCTAAAAGGAGATATTTTCCATGCCAGGTATCAGCAAAAATATAATCAAATTTTTGTTGCTTATTTTCTTCAACCCATTTGCCACCATCAGTAGGAATTAAATTTAAGCGGTTATCATTTCCTAAAAATCTTTTAGCAATTTCCAAAAACGCAGGTTCATTATCAATTGAAATTAATGAAGAGTTATAGTCCATTCCATCAAGTATCCACGATGTTGACAGTCCTGTCCCCGTTCCAAGTTCAAGGAATTTACCTGATGGTTTTGAAGCTGCAAGTGTCCGGAGTAAAGAACATGTGAGTATATCAGATGCCATTGTAAAACCTGATATTTTGGTCGCTTCATCAATATCAATATACGTCTTGGGGAATTGCTGATTTATTTCTTCTGTCATTGGAAATGGTCAATTTAAACGGCTTACTGCTAAAAACCACAGAGTCCCCGGTGGGGGGGACTCTGTGAAGAAAATCATTTTATATTTCCTGTTCGATATTCCCTACCCTTTCGACATCTCTTTCATCTTCACCATCGCCATAATCTGGCGCATATTGTTTTCCATGCCTTCCGGACTGCCATCCAGGAAAATAATATTGCCTTTGCCTACTTCCGCGAAATTTTTAATGGCCTCGGTCCACATACTGAATAAAATCACATTGGTATCTAAATTAGCCTGTTTCATTTGTTCGGCGGCCTGTGTCATACCCTTGGCCACTTCCTCGCGGAACAGCGCCACACCCTGTCCGCGTAAACGGGCCGCTTCTTTTTCGGCATTAGCGGAAATCTTTATGGCATTACCCTCGGCTTCAGCCGCTTTGGTTTTGGTAATCAACAAAGCCTGACCCTCATTTTCAGCAGCCGCTTTCAGGTTATTACTGGCCACTACCCGGCTCATACTTTCCATAATTACCTGGTCGAAAGTGATGTCATTAATCTGCAGATCCTGTAAATGGTAGCCCCAGCTTTCCAGAGACTGATCAATCTGTTGTTTTACAAACTCTACAATCTCTCTGCGTAGCAATAATATTTCTGCCTGTTTCTTGGTAGCCACAAACCCGCGGATACTCCCCTCTACCGTTCGTATCAATGCCTGCATCAGATCTTTATCACTGATAAACTTAAACGCTACATTCTTAATCGATTCCTCATCCTGGTTAATCACAGAATAGAGCAGCATACTTTTAAAATACACATTTGCCTGGTCGAGGGTAACCGCCTGAAACTCCAGTTCAACTGAACGGTTCTGGATACTCACCGTTTTAAACACCTGTTCTAAAACGGGAATTTTAAAATTGAGCCCGGGGCGTAATACACGCCTGTATTTACCAAACAGGGTAATTACAGCAATGGTACCCTGGTTTACGGTAACCAATCCGGTGAAAACGATAATCAGTCCCGCCAATAACCACCAATAGTCTGAAAGGAAATTCATATGTTTAAATTTTGAGTAAGGTAATAAGAATAAAATATATGTCGTACTATTTCATAATTAAACTTCTTTTTTAAGAATTGTTTGTACTACCTCCTTCAGTTGCTGCAAATCGTTTTCAATTATCTGCCAAACAGCGGGAAGTTTGATATTAAAATCCCTGATGAGGAATTC
>CAYHTC010000402.1:0-1880 GCA_964359445.1 uncultured Sediminibacterium sp.
CGCTGTTGAAGCCATTCAGAATGTAGCTACTGCAACCGTTTGGGGCATACAAACGGGCTGGGAGATAAGGTTTGCGAAGTTATTTATCTGGGAAACAAAACTAAACCGGATACAGGGGAAAGAAACCGATGATGTAAAAAACATACAGGTGCCCTTGCGGCATGCTCCGCCATTTTACGGATCAACAGCTATAAAGTGCAGGACAAAAAATATTGAGGTTGCATTAGAGGGAGTTCATAACAGTGTTATCAGCAATGCTAACCTGGCCCCAAGTGAGCAGGCTAAAACTTTTATCTATGCCAAAGATGTAAATGGGAAGCCCTATTCACCGGCCTGGTCCACGCTAAATTTCAAAGCGGCCTATAGTTTAACAAGTCTTCCGCTACAATTTAATGTGGGCTGGGAGAATATTACCAATACCCGTTATCGCCCGTATTCATCAGGATTAGTGGCAGCAGGAAGTAATTTCATTTTTAGTATGCGGGTTATGTTTTAATGTTATTTTTACCAATGGCAGGGCCCGGGCTGGTTGCCGGGTCTTTGTATATTCCATAGTAAGGAATGTTGCGTTTATATGGCTATTGGCATATAAAAAAATACGCCACCCGCCACCTGAGGGCCTGTTTATTTACATGGATGGAATACAATATAGTGAGGTGGATACCATTATTCAATTGAGCTTTGACTAATTTTCAGTATATAATACCTATAATCAGATGAAATTGATTCGTTTTGGAAAGGCTGGTGAAGAAAAACCCGGTATTCATTTGAACGGGGTCAATTACGATGTATCAGCATTTACCAGGGATTATGATGAAGCTTTCTTTACGAATGGAGGCATTCAGCAACTGGCATCGATACTTTCACTAAAGGAGAATATTTTGCCAAAATTAGCTGATGAGGTAAGGTTGGGTTGCCCGGTTGCACATCCTTCCAAAATACTTTGTATCGGGCTGAATTATGCCAAACACGCAAAGGAAACCAATTCGCCGATACCGAAAGAGCCGATACTGTTCCTGAAATCTACCACTGCCATAACCGGACCAAATGATCCGATAATGATTCCCAAAGGTGCAGTAAAAACGGATTGGGAGGTAGAATTATCGTTTGTGATTGGCAAGAAAGCCAGCTATGTTCCGGAAGCAGAAGCGATTGATTATGTAGCCGGTTATTGTTTGCACAATGATGTAAGTGAAAGAGAATTTCAATTGGAACGTGGCGGTACCTGGGATAAAGGAAAGGGCTGCGATACATTTGCACCCCTGGGGCCATGGTTAGTTACTAAAGATGAGATAGCCGATCCGCATTCACTGCGCTTATGGTTAAGCGTGAATGGGAAAATGATGCAGGATGGAAATACGGACGACCTGATTTTTACCATTCCGCAACTGGTAGCCTATATCAGCCGGTTCATGACCTTATTACCCGGCGATATTGTATCAACCGGAACACCTGCAGGTGTTGGACTTGGTTTCAATCCACCCGTTTATCTGCAACCGGGAGATGTAGTTGAATTAGGTATTGATGGATTAGGCAGTTCCCGGCAGAAAGTGATTGCTTTTAGCCACCATTGAGGCAAAATGTTATTTTATTTGTGTGTTTTCCTGCAATGGTTATTATTGTAACTCAATTGATTTACAGATGGGAGAAATACAGATTGTTGTGGTAGATTCCGGCTCAGTATATATTGAGAAACTGAACCATCGGTTACATCATGAATTGGCCTGCGGGTATCATTACCATGAGGTAATACAGTTACCCTATGGTATACAGCGTTCGCTTCATCTATTCCGGGAGATTGAGAATCCCGCTTTTCTTCCGGTATTATTACGCAGCTATGAAACACTTGATGATACTAAAATGTATTCTGTTAAGGTTCT
>CAYHTC010000403.1:0-1878 GCA_964359445.1 uncultured Sediminibacterium sp.
AAGTTGTGGGCAGGTACAATAGCCTTAGTACAAACACTATTCATTATTTACCCGGTACTTTACCAAAAAATCTATCGCATCAACCATATCAGTATGCAACAGTCTGTCAGCCTCATTAAAACTGATTTGCCGGCGGAAGGATTGCATGAGCCGCTCTATTACCGGGGAACTTTTCTTAGGTCTTCTGAATTCCAATGCCTGCGCGGCGCTCAGTAATTCAATGGCCAGTACTTTTTCCACATTATTGATTACCCGGAGACATTTAGTGGCCGCATTGGCGCCCATACTTACATGATCTTCCTGGTTATTGGAGGAGGAAATACTATCTACAGATGAGGGTGTACACAATTGTTTGTTCTCGCTCACAATGCCCGCGGCAGTGTATTGTGGAATCATGAAACCGGAATTCAGACCGGCATCTTTTACCAGGAATAAGGGCAACCCCCGTTGGCCACTGATAAGTTGGTACGTTCTTCTTTCAGAAATACTGGCCATCTCGCTCATGGCAATGGCGAGGTAGTCTAATGACAAAGCAAGGGGCTGTCCATGAAAATTACCTCCCCCCAGGATCAGGTCGTCATCCGGAAAAATATTGGGATTATCGGTAACAGAATTCATCTCCCGTACAAATACACTCAGGATATGTTCAAAGGCATCTTTGCTGGCGCCGTGTACCTGTGGAATACAACGGAAAGAATAGGGATCCTGTACCTGCGCTTTAGGTTGAACAGCTATTTCACTATCCTGTAATAAAGCCCGCAGGTTAGCGGCAGTCTCCACCTGCCCTTTATGAGCCCTTAAGGTATGAATATGCGGATCCAGCGGCTCGCTGGTGCAATCAAACGCGTCGAAAGATAAAGCGCTGATCAGGTCGGCCATTTGTAAAAGATGTTCTGCTTTCTTCAGGCAAAACAAACCATAGGCGCTCATAAACTGTGTGCCGTTAATCAGCGCCAGTCCTTCTTTACTTTGCAGATGTATGGGCGCCCATCCAAATTTCGGCATCACATCCGCCGTTTTCATTTTGCGGCCCTCATGCCATACATCACCCAAACCGATAAGCGGGAGGCTAAGATGACTGAGCGGCGCAAGGTCGCCCGAAGCGCCCAATGAACCCTGGGTATAAATAACGGGTAATACATCGTTATTAAACATATCCATTAACCGTTTCACGGTATCAATCTGCACACCGCTGTTACCATAACTGAGCGATTTAATTTTCAGCATCAGCATCAGCTTAATAATTTCTTTGGGCACTTCTTCACCCAAACCACAGGCATGAGAAACGAGGAGGTTATATTGAAGTTGTTCAATCTGGCCCGCATCAATTTTCACGTTCTGCAAAAAGCCAAAGCCGGTATTGATCCCGTAGAAAAGCCCGTTCTTATCTGCCATTTTACTATCCAGGTAGTTTCTGCAGGCGATAATTTTTGCATGCGCGTCAAAGGTGATGGAAACCAGTTGTTCAAAATCCAACAGGTCCTTAACCTGCGAAAAATGGAGCCAGTTTCTGTCGAGTGGCAGATAATTATAACTCATACGGCAATAGTTGGTACAAAGTAAAGTGATTTGCCGGCAGGTTTTGGTGCATTTATATCAACAATTAAGGAAGGATTGATAGACTGTCTTGGTTCGATGTTTTTTTTTCCGTTATTTTGCAGCCCTGAAAGCAGGCAAGAGGACCGGTAGCTCAGTTGGATAGAGCAGCTGCCTTCTAAGCAGCAGGTCATTGGTTCGAATCCAATCCGGTTCACAAGTGAGGTCATTATGGCCTCACTTTTTTTTGTGCTACAGTCAACCTTTTCTGTAATAATGGAAGTATCAAAAAAAACCGCCCCATGAAACAACATGAGGCGGTAAAACCAACTTAAAAACCAA
>CAYHTC010000404.1:0-1871 GCA_964359445.1 uncultured Sediminibacterium sp.
ATTTTATCTGATTCCATAATAATATTCTTCATCAGCATAGTACGGCTCTCTCTGTTCTTTTACACGTGGATAAGAAAGCTGCCTTTTATCGATGTTGCAATATTCGCCTTCTTTTGTTCGTTTCAAAAAAGTAATCAATGCCAAATATTTAAATACTGAATCCCTGACAGCAAAATCAAAATATTGGTCATCGTATTTTTTAATATTCTTAAACGTTTCGTATCGCTTGTAACGATGGCATAAAATAAGATCACAGAAATGTTTATATATTTTAATGCTATCAATTTTCCTATTCTCAAAAATTAATTTGAAGATAGCAAGTACTTCATTTTTCTTTTCTTTGTCTTTCCTTATCGGTACCAATGAGTATATAGTACTGAGATTAAATATTGAAGATTTTCCATAATTCATCATTACCGATTGCCAATCCACCGCATAATTCAAATCATTCCTGAAATAAATATCAATCCTACGAATCTGCTCTATCAATTTATAAAAATGAATTTTGCTAATATCCTTTATTTCATTGATAGTTTTAAAGAACTTGCCGTCCGATTCAAACGCTAAATAGGTAATCCAATATGGGGCTTCCGTCTCATTTTCAATTGCCGTTACTATTTCGTCAAATTCTTCAGTTTGAAAAAGTAATTCTGTCTTCTTCATTATACCAGTGAGAATGTATTTTAAGTCAATGGTAGTATGTTTTAAAAACTGTGGAATGATACAATGATCTATACCTGCAATTCTAATTTTCTGATGTTCAAGTAAATATTTGGATGCCCTACTTAAATAAAGTTGATTCCCGGCGTTAACCTGATAGTTGATACCAAAATTATTTTTATCAAACCCAACCGCAAAATTTTTTGTTTCCTTTACAAACATTTTGTTCAAACTATAACGATCAGAAAATTCCACCTCTGTTACATCATCCAAAATTTTACCAGTAGCATAACAAAGTCGTTGTATATTTTTGCCTTTCGATGTATTTTGCTTTTTTTCTAAAAACTTTGTTTTTAGAAATCCATCATAGCCCTCTATATCAGATATAGGAGTGACCTCAGTGATTCCTAAAGATGAACAAATAACACTTGTGAAAATCAATACAACTTTATTGGTATATCCTAAGTTAAAAGACTCAACGAAAAGTTTTTCATCAATAATTCTCTCTTTTTGCCTTTTTGATTCTTTTATAACGGTGTATTTTTCTTCAAATACATTGTTAAGCGAAAAGATTTTAGGAAGTAAATTAGCGAGAAGTGAATTGGAAAATTGAGGGTAATCTTTATTTATTAATTCCTGAAACTGGCCTTGAACAGGTAATTTTCCTCTGCTATCAATTGTCCCAAAAAATGTTTTACGTATTTGTTCGGTTTTGCCTGATTCCACACAACAATAAATAGCCTTATTATTTCCTACTTGAATCTTTATGTTTTTGAATTTGAAACAAACCTGCTCCTCATATTGCCTAAGCTCCGGAGAAACATAAACAGTATTGGAATCCAAATCAAATACTAATTCAGCAACATAGCATTTTATATCTTTTTCTTTCTCTTTGGCGATGTTTGGAAAATCAATGATATCATCCCACTCTCCTCTTCCATCACTAAGTTGCTCGCCGAGCTTTATCAGGGTACTAAGCATTTAGGCAATCAATTTTTTTGTATAAAACAATTTAAAATACAATGTACAACAATAAATTAATTCTTTTTCAATCTATTTTATCCGCATTTTTGGGGTTGTCTGCTTTGTTCTGCTGTTGCCCGATAAACCTATAAATCAATAGTGGCAACCCAAAAAATGCAGACAACTAATACTTCAATTTATTAATCGTTTAGTAAATTAGTAAGGACAAAATCACTATGCTGCATATC
>CAYHTC010000405.1:0-1855 GCA_964359445.1 uncultured Sediminibacterium sp.
TCCCGTCAATCCTTATTACAGCCCGCTTTCAGTAGGAATTGAGATTGAAACCGGTGGACATGTGTTCCATATCAATTTAACCAATGCTACAGGAATTATTGAAAATTATATGATTCCCAATTCTCCTGATTCATGGGGAAAGGGCGGATATAAGTTTGGGTTTAATATTTCCAGGGTGTTTCAAATTGTAAAGTAAAAAGGATTGCTGCTAAATCCATGCTGAATTTATTTCCTCGCCTGCGCATCCACTACCGCAATCGTAACCATGTTCACTATCTCCCGCACTGAACTTCCAAGTTGCAAAATAAAAAGAAATTAGGATTGAAGTACAGGATACTCGGCAGACAGTTCATCGCATCTTGACACAGACCGACCTTTCCGACACTCAAGCAGACCCAAAAGTTTTTAAAATTTTCCCCACCGCACTTTTTAAAAACAATTTTAAACCAGCCCGCATTGGCACATTTGGTTTTTGCCCCTACCCACGAGCCGACCCAAAGGCAAAACCCAAAAGAGCCAATTGCCCACCCGCAAATAAGGATGTTGATAAATTTTTAAGTTTTATTCTTAAAAATAAAAAATAGTTTTTACTTTTGGACAATATTTGACCATAACAAATTATGACCAAAAAGAAATTGACCACATTTGGCGAAAGGATTAGACAATTAAGAGAAGAAAAAAAACTTCCTCAGCGAAAAGTTGCAGCCCTTTTAGACATTGATACTTCCTTGCTTGCAAAATATGAACGCAACGAAAGACAGCCATCAAAAGAAATGATTACTAAAATTGCCGACATCTTCAAAGTGGACAGCGTAGAACTAATCACAGAGGCATTTACAGATAAACTGGCTTATCAGATTTTGGAAGAAGAAGCGGACAGTAAAATATTAAGAGTAGCCGAAGAAAAGGTAAAATATATTAAAACAAAAAACAGCCAATAAACTTTTATAAAATGGCAAACGAAAGAAAAACCGAAAGCATTGTCCGTTCACACTTTGAAAAATTCAATGACATAATCAACATTGAAGAACAGACATCGGACAATGCCAAGATTGATAAACTGCTAAAGTCAGCTTCAAAAAAAGCAAGCGGAAAAGGCAGACCTGAGTTTTTAATTTCCTTCTCTGGTAACTCTAATTTGCTTATTGTTATTGAATGCAAGGCAAGCAGCGCAAAACATGAAAGTCCAAAAAAAGACAAATATTCAGAATTTGCAGTTGACGGAGCACTTTTATATTCTTCATACTTATCAAAGGATTTTGATGTATTAGCCATTGCAGTAAGCGGAGAAACAAAACAGCAATTAAGAGTTTCGCATTTTTTACAATTGAAAGGTGAGAGAAAACCAGTTTCAATATTTGGAGACAAGTTACTTTCAGCCAACGATTACTTAGACGGCTATTTAAAAAGTCCTGAAAAATTTCGTCAGGATTACAACACACTCTTAGAGTTCACTAAAGAACTGAATGAAACTTTACACTCTTATAAAATTTTAGAAAGTCAGCGAAGTTTGTTAATCAGTTGCATCCTTATTGCATTAGAAAACAAGGCATTTAAAGCCGCCTACCCCTTGCTTGGCGCTACAAACGCAAATGATTCATCAGAGAACAAAAAGGAAAAAGTTGAGAACGCCTCTAAAGAATTATCAAATTATCTTGTTGACACGGTAAGCAACGAATTGAAAAACGCCAACATTAAAGGCGATAAGCTTGACAACTTAAATATTCAATTTGGTTTTATAAGAACCGACACTTCATTATCTACAAAAAAAGATGTCCTAAAAAATTTAATTGCCGAGATTGACAAGAACATAAATTCTTTTATAAAAACACATAAATATTTTGATGTGCTTGGA
>CAYHTC010000406.1:0-1850 GCA_964359445.1 uncultured Sediminibacterium sp.
ATCCTGATTTTTGAAAAGGGATGGGTATAATACTTTATTTTTGATTGCACACTTTTTTTGAAGCATGGTGGAAATCAAATCCTGATTTTCAAAAGAAACAGTGTTCAACAGGTACCACACATCAAAAAAGTCCCGGGGCGCTTTGTAGCTTCGTTGAAAAAATGCCCTTATCTTTTCCATCAATATTTCAGTGAGTGAATAAACAGGAATATCCGCGGTACTTATTTTATCCTAATCTGTATAAGGATGAATGATCTTTCTGTATGCCAAAGGGGAAAGAATTTCTTCATCAAAACTTATATCAATTTCTATTTTGCTTGTCCATCTTTCTTTGGGTGGTGGCGCTTCATTCCGGCGGTGGTTGGCGCCCCAAAAACTTATTTTGCATTTGTATCCTTTACCCTCATCATCCAGTTGCTTGTATATAAAATTCTTTACCCAAAACCGAATGCCCGTATTGTATTCGCAATGCGTTATTACCTTTTCAAAAAACAACTCATCAACCGGGTACAATTTATCTGTCAAAGTAAAATCCAGGTCTTCCGAAAAGCGATAATCGGGAAAATAACATTTTCGTAAACAGGTGCCGCCTTTAAAGACAAATAATTGCCGGTGCTTTCCAACACTATAAAAACTACTCAGGAAATGTCCCAGTACATAATCTTTATCCACTGTATCGGGCGCCACCTGCCATTCGCCGGCATTGGCTGATATTTCCTTTTGCAGTATCATCGTTAATAGTGTTTCATTTGTATAATATCTTCCCGGGGGATATTGAGTTTAAGCCCCCAGGGTGTAATAAAATTTCCGTTATCGCTGCCGTTGTTATCAAACAGGGAGATAGTTTTGGTAACCTGCTCTTTTGCGAAAGCGATAAATTTAAAAATGGGTAGCTCAAATAATTCGGCACAAAAGCCCATTCTTTTTATGGCGGCAGTATTGTTTATTATTTTTGCATAGTCAATTAATTTTTGTTCCACCCAACTATTGGTGGCAAAAGCCCGGATAATACCTGGAAATTCGCCGCCATATTCCGGCAGATCGAAACAGTCCACGATTGTTTTTTCCTTATCGGTAATGCGGTAACTATGATTGCCATAGCCTGCCATTTCTATACCGGTTATTTTTGCTTGTTTTATTTGCACAAATTGATAGGGAACACCAAACACTTTTTTGTTTCTTTTTAGTTTGGCTGTTTGTACAAAAACGGTATTGGTTATCTGTTCTGTAAAACCGTGCAGGTTAAGGGCCGACCAATAAGCAATAGCCCCATCGGGCGCCAGGTAATTGCCAATTACATATTGGTTTCGAAAGTTATGGCGGCAGTATTTGCCTTTTTCGATAATATCAATCAAACCGTTTTTGATAAGGGTACGAAGCTGCGGCATCCATTCACCCAAATCCATCCTTGTTGCCTTGCCAAATGATTGCGGTGTGAATATGTCCAATTCATATTCATCTGCTATTTTTAAGAATTCATCAGGTGTTTTCTTTATCTTTTGATATACCATAATTCAAATTTAGGATATTTTGGTATTGCAAAAGGTAATTTTATTGTAGGCTACTTTATAAAAAACCTGCTTCATATTATAGTACCAATCATAGATAGCCAAAGTTTTCTGTGGCAGATATGGTAGTAGTTGATATGGGTGGCGGTGAGATGGATAAGGAGTATGATATTTATTGGCTTACTTAAATAAATCTGAGAAAAATAATTCTAATTCATTAATTACCATAATTCTATCTACTTTTTGAGGCAACTGTTGATTTAGCCGCTTTTCCCAGGTTATTTCTACTTGCTTAATTCTATCAGGGTTGAAGAAATCTTCTATTGAATTAAACGCAATTTT
>CAYHTC010000407.1:0-1849 GCA_964359445.1 uncultured Sediminibacterium sp.
GACTTCCGGTTCCGCTATAGGGTTGGAATACCAGGTATTAGACGATGATAAACACCCGGATGCCAAACTGGGTTCTATCGGCAACAGAACGTTGGCTTCTTTGTATGATCTGATTCACGCTAAGAAAACAGGCAGAGAAAAATTACCAATCGGTGAGTGGAACCGTGGCCGTATCATCGTGTATCCGGATGGTCGTGTGGAGCATTGGCTGAATGGCTGGAAAGTATTGGAATATCAGCGTGGCACACAGTATTTTTATGCATTGGTTGCCAGGAGCAAATTCGCTGCTATTTCTAATTTTGGAATGGCTGCAAAAGGACATATCTTACTACAGGAACATGGAACACAGGTAGGGTACAGGAGTATTAAAATCAAAGAGTTAAAATAATCTTTTCATAAATAACAATTGCTTTATGTCAAATACCAGAAGAAATTTCATCAAACAATCTGCACAGGTTGCAGCAGGTACCTATATTGCTTCCTTAGGATTTAGTGCAAAAAGTTATGGCAGAATTATTGGCGCCAATGATAGAGTAAGGGTAGGTGTGATCGGATTTTCCGACAGACACCGTAGCTCGCATATTCCGCCTTTTATGAAGTTTTATAAGGAAATGAATTTCGATATTGTTTCTGTTTCTGATATCTGGAAAAAAAGGAGAGAGGAAGGTGGCGCTTTTCTAAAAGATAAAATGGGGCATGATATTAATGTATACAGAAACAATGAGGAACTCTATGCTTCCAAAACAGTAGATGCTGTTTTCATCAGCACCGCAGATTTTCAGCATGCCTTGCATACGATCGAAGCAGTAAATGCCGGTTGTGATGTGTATTGTGAGAAGCCTTTTGCAGAAACCATGCAGGATAACCGCGCTGCGCTAAAAGCGGTTAAAGCTTCCGGGAGCATTGTTCAGATTGGCTCTCAGCGTAGAAGCGGAACAAATTATAAGGCAGCGGCTGATTTTATTCAGGAGGGTAAATTCGGGCCGATTACCATGGTAGAGCTTACCTGGAACATAAACCAACCCGGCCGCTGGAGAAGGCCCGACCTGGTGGCACAGTGTAAAGAAGAGAATCTTGACTGGAAACGTTACCTCCTCAACCGGCCCTTTGAAAATTTTGATCCCCGAAAATACCTGGAGTATCGTTTGTTCTGGCCCTATTCATCCGGTATGCCCGGCCAGTGGATGAGCCATCAGATAGATACAGTGCATTGGTTCTCTGGTTTGGACCATCCGAGAAGCGTAACCGCTAACGGGGGAATATACCAGTGGAAAGACGGAAGAAAAAACTGGGACACTACTACCGCTGTTTTCGAGTATGGCCCAACCAATGACCCATCAACAGGATTTCAGGTAGTCTTTATGTCGCGCATGCACAACGGCGATGAAAACCCCGGTGAAATTTATTATTCCAATGGTGGTGAATTAAATCTGATGAATAACAAGGTTTCGCCCAAAGGTGGTTTGCGTGCCAATGCTGCCGCTGCCATGAAAATGCAACCTAACCTGTTACCCGATTTGAATTTAACTGATTTAGCAGTAAAAGTAGAAGCCGGGGCAAATACCGGAGGTGATGCATTAACAACGGCACATGTACATAACTGGATGGAATGTATTCGTAGCCGCAAACAACCCAATGCACCTGTTGAAGCGGGTTATAACCATTCGATAGCTACTATTATGACCAATGCGGCTTGTCGCACCGGTCATAAAGTAACCTTCGATGAAAAAACACAGGAAGTATTAGCAAACGGTAAAGTGTTTACCTATTAAACATATATAGTAACACCCGGGATTAGGGAGTGTAAATTTTAAGTACCAAAAAAATACCTCCATGCAAAGAATAGTAA
>CAYHTC010000408.1:0-1834 GCA_964359445.1 uncultured Sediminibacterium sp.
ATTCGGCTACGGCGTTTTGTAAAAGGGATGAAGGGAGTTGCATGGATGGTTACTGGTTCTTTTGTAAAGGTAAGGGGGCAAAAGTGAAAAGTCAAAAGTGAAAAGTCAATCGTCAGTCGTGAGAATTGGTAGGGGTTACAGGGTTACCGTTACTTCATTATCCCAATTGCCACGTATATTGATGGATTGGGGCAGGCGTTGTACAATTTCCGGTTGTTGCTTCGTACCAAAATGGCCGGTATCCCAACTGCCATTTTTATTGGTATCAAATAAAATGCGGAGATCATAAGTGCCCGGGTGATACATCTTTCGCACAAATTCATGGTTAGTTAGCGTTACAGATTCTACTATTTTATCGCTTTGCACAATCTGTAAAACAGGATTCTTTGATAGATCCAGGTTCGTAAAACGGATACGGATACTCCCATAATCAGAGGCACGTTTGGTGAAAAATCCGATGGTATCCGTTTTTGTTAAACCGGTTCCCGCTGAATCCGCCACTGCGGATTTGTCTATCAAAACCACTAAGCCGGTATTCTCTTTCCAGTTATTTTTTAGGGTAAGCTTTGTTTTACCTGTGTCTAAACTAACCGAATATCCGCTAAGCTTATGATAGCCGGTATCATATACATTAAAACCGGAACTGTCAAACACAGACAGCTTTCTGTTAAAAGTTAAGATAAGATCAGAGAGCAGGTCCTGTTGTCCGCTTTCAAGGCTAAGCGTATATTTTAATCGTTTATCTTCTTTGTTTATGGGAGATGATTTTGTTGGTGAGGCAGCAGTGCCTGGTTTTTCTTTGGGTTTATATTCCTGGAAAGCAAAGAGGGTATCGGGAATGGTGTTTTCGTTGATAATAACCCTGCTGTTCTTAAAAGCGAATAACCGGGTACTGTCGCTATAGGTTTTTGTAAAGTTATTCTGGCCCTCAATAACAAACACCGCAAAATTGCCGGTGGGCAGGTGCCTGAACATAAATTCTCCTTTACCGTTTATGCGTGTGTAGTAACGGGGGTGGTCTTTTAGTATGGCGGTGTCCGACATATTTTTATGTAACACTACCAATAAAGTGCTGTCTGTTTTTCCGGTCTCGGCCAGTATTACTTTTCCGGAGTAAGTTTGTTCCTCTATTTTATTGCCTGTTGAAAATGCATAAACAAGATCTTTAGCTATATTACTTTCATTTACATCCCTCACACTCTCGCCAAAATCGAATGAATAAGTGGTATTGGGTTCGAGTGAATCTTTCAGTTTGATGGTCACATTCCGCAGTTTATAATCCATCTGCGGAAAACTTTTCAATGTTGGTGAAATGATCAGGTTTTCCTGTGGGTTTAGCAGGGTAATGTATTCATCAAATGTTAGGGTGATATTTTTTGCAGTAACATTAATAGCCGAATCTTTTGGCAAAGCCATTACCAGCCTCGGTGGCAAACTATCTCTGGGCCCTCCGCCGGGAGGGATGATATTGGCACAGGATGATAATGTCAGTATTCTGATTATGGTAAAAAATACTATGCTGAATGGTAACAGGGAACGCTTCATGAACCGGATTTGTATACTTTTTAAAGACTTCCAAACTACGGGCAAATATAGAACTCCGGCCCGCTAATTACTGAAAAGGATTGTGAATGGAAACGTAATTTCGGGGTTATTGCGGTACAACTGGCATAAAATTCTCTAACCCATAGTAGGACAGCCCTTTAAACGGAAGTGTTTCGATTTTGAAGTGATGGATTGAATAAATGATAACGTAATCTGCCACTTATTGTACTCCCATCAATCCGCTATCTCTTCATCCGTCAAATCATGCAACGCCACGGCCAGATGATTG
>CAYHTC010000409.1:0-1828 GCA_964359445.1 uncultured Sediminibacterium sp.
GACTGGCGCCTGTGTTATAAAATAGGGGGTGGCCTGGGCATTGTATTATTGCTGTTGCGCATCTCGGTGGCAGAGAGTGGTATGTTTAAAGAAGTGAAAGATAAGAATGTGCAGAGAGGAAATTTTTTGATGTTCTTCAATAATGGTAAAAGATTTCAAAAATATATTCTTGCCATATTAATTGGCTTGCCTACCTGGTATGTGATAGGCATACTCGTAAACCTGAGTAATCGTTTTGCCAAAGAAATGTATGGCGATAATCATATAGAAAGCGGACGGGCCATTATGAATGCGTATGTGGGTATCGCCATTGGCGATATACTGATTGGGTTTGTTAGCCAGTACTTTAAGAGCCGGAAAAAAGCCCTGCTCTCTTTTTATGTGTTAAGTATGCTAACACTGGTGCTGTTCTTCAGCGGCTTTAATAACAGCGATGTACGTATGTATGGTATCTGTGCCTTACTGGGCTTCAGCACTGGTTTCTGGGCTATCTTCATTACCATGGGCGCCGAACAGTTTGGAACCAATTTACGCGCAACGGCCGCCACTACCATCCCAAATATGGTACGAGGCGCCTTACCTTTAATTAACCTGATGTTCTTAAACCTGTTTCAAAAAACCTGGGGCTGGGATCTGTTGCAAAGCGGTATTATTACCGGGGTGATTGTGATGAGCATCACCATGGTCGCCTTTTATTTTACGGAAGAAACTTTTCATAAGGATCTTAATTATGTGGAGTAACGCGAATTACACGAATTAGGGCGACTCACGAAAGGAATTCGTGTAATTCGTAATAATTCGTGTTTTAAATTCGTGTTTCAAATTCGTGTTATGAAGTTTTTAATCATTCGCTTTTCTTCTATCGGCGATATTGTTCTTACTTCTCCGGTGGTGCGTTGCCTGAAGCAGCAGGTGGTTGGTGCAGAGGTACATTACCTGACGAAAGAAAATTATCGGGGATTGGTTAGTGCGAATCCATATATTGATAAAGTACAGGTACTTGGCAGCAGTTGGGATTTGATGATGCACCAGTTGCGATATGAGGACTACGATTATATTATTGACCTTCACCACAACCTCAGAACCCTCCGCATTAAGCGTGCCTTGCATTCAGCTAAACATGTTTCCTTCGATAAACTGAATATTCAGAAATGGTTATTAACCGCCTTTGGAATTAACCGTCTGCCCGCTATCCATATTGTGGATCGTTACCTGTATACACTGAAAGAGTTGAATGTAGTGAATGACGGCAAGGGGCTGGATTATTTCATTCCTGAAAAAGATAAGGTGCAGGCGAAGGACCTGCCCTTGTCGCACATATTTGGCTTTATTGGTATTGTGATTGGCGCCGCATTAAACACCAAAAAATTACCGGTACATAAATTACAACAATTGTGTGCGGGTATCGATTATCCTGTTCTATTACTGGGTGGGCCGGAGGACCATACTGCGGGTGAACAGATCGCTGCTACTGATCCGGTAAAAATTTATAATGCCTGTGGAAAATTTAGTCTGCATGAAAGCGCCGACCTGGTACACCGGTCCACAATAATTATTACACACGACACCGGCCTTATGCATATTGCGGCAGCCTGTCAAAAACCTATCATCAGTGTTTGGGGAAATACCATACCCGCTTTTGGCATGGCACCCTACTATGGAGATAAATCGGTTAAACAGTATATTTCAGAGGTTACTGATTTACGATGCCGGCCCTGCAGTAAAATCGGGTATCAAAAATGTCCCAAAGGTCATTTTAAGTGTATGGAATGGCAGGATATGGATAAGCTGGGCCGGATGATAAAATCCCTGCTATAGCAAATGATCC
>CAYHTC010000410.1:0-1828 GCA_964359445.1 uncultured Sediminibacterium sp.
AAAAAGCGATGGCTGCCCTTCAGAAGCATAACTGGACCGGTAATATCCGCGAACTCCGGAATGTAGTAGAGCGGTTAATAATCCTTTCGGGAAAAGAGATATTATTGCCTGATGTGGAAGCATACGTGATGCCGAAGTAGTGGGCTTTCCGCATATTTAAGAAAACTTTTGCCTGTAAAACCTCCTAATGCGGGTGAAAAGGATATTTTTGTCTATACTTAATTCTACACTATGGGTTTAATTCTATTCATTATCGGTATTATTGGCTGGCATGTGGGTATGTATGGTATGTTCCGCAAGGCGGGTATTGAACCCTGGAAAGCGTTGATCCCTTTTTACAATACCTGGTTGATTGTTGAAAAATGTAAGATCCGTAAATACTGGTTCTGGCTTCAACTGATTCCAATCGCGGGTCAATTCATCACTATCTGGATCACGATTATTTTTGTGATGCATTTTAAAAAGGTTACCGTAATTGACCATACTGCTACGGTATTGTTCCCATTCCTGTATTTTCCGTATCTCGGGTTTTCAGACAAAGAAAAATGGTATGGGGAGGGTGTATTAAAACACTATCATAAACCCGCCTCAAGAGAATGGATTGATGCAGGTGTATTTGCCATTGTTGCCGCCACCATTATCCGCACGTTTGTTTTTGAAGCTTATGTAATACCTACCGGCAGTATGGAAAAAACACTGCTCGTTAATGATTTCCTCTTTGTGAACAAGATGAGTTATGGAGCGCGTATTCCGCAAACACCTCTCTCTTTTCCATTTGTACATAATACGATGCCATTTTCCAAAACAACTCCCTCTTATATTAAAAGTGTACAGTTAGCATATAAACGGTTACCTGCTTTTACCGAGGTAAAGCGGAATGATGTGGTTGTATTTAATTTTCCTGCCGGGGATACAATCATTAATCTTCCGGAATATGGAAGCGCCAGGCCCTATTATGATGAACTGCGATTTACATTTAAAGGCGACAGGGAAGCACTCAATGCTAATTTTCCCGTCATCGTTCATCCGATGGATAAAACGGATAATTATATTAAACGGTGCGTGGCGGTTAGTGGAGATATAGTACAGGTAAAAAATGGTTCCTTATTTATTAATCAGGCCCCCGCTTTTGTGCCGCCGGGTTCTCAAACAGAATATGCCGTTGAAACGGATGGTTCCGGTTTAACGAATGAATTTTTAGCAGATGAATTAGGAATTGACCTGGAGAATGGATCTGATCAAATACGGACATCGGATAAGCCGGGTACTATTGTGCTTAATTTAACCAAAGAAGGTGTTGAAAAAGTACAGAAACAGCCCCATGTGAAATCTGTTCTACCTTATTCTGATAATCAAATCGGGCTGACCTTCCCGAATGATGAAATTAATTTTCCATGGACCGTTGATAATTACGGCCCCCTTACTATCCCTAAAAAAGGGGATGTGTTATCCCTTACACCACAAACCATTGCGCTGTACAGGAGGCTTATCATTACCTATGAAAACAATACACTGGAAGAAGTAAATGGCAAATACATCCTGAACGGAAAGGAAACCACTACCTATACCACCAGATACAATTATTACTGGATGATGGGAGACAACCGTCATCGCAGCCAGGACAGCCGTTATTGGGGGTTGGTGCCTGAAACACATGTGGTAGGCAAAGCCTCCCTGATCTGGTTTAGCTGGGAAAATGGCCCGCGCTGGAAACGATTGTTCAATGCTATAAAATAATTATCTTTGGGGTATGGAGGGGTCCTCAAAGCTAAACGCTTTGAGGACTTTTTTGTCTAAATACAACTTAGTATGGTTCATCAAAAAATTA
>CAYHTC010000411.1:0-1826 GCA_964359445.1 uncultured Sediminibacterium sp.
GTGACTGTATTGAAAGAAGAAAAGATGGCAGAGAATGCCGATGCGATGGGACAATTGCTTAGGAACGAACTGGCCAAACTCTCCTCCCCTTTTATCACTACCATTCGTGGCAAAGGATTATTAAATGCCATCGTGATCAAACACCAAAACCCTGATGCATCGTGGGATCTGTGCCTGGCATTAAAAGAAAACGGATTACTGGCTAAACCAACCCATGGTGATAAGATCCGGTTTGCCCCACCATTATTAATTAACAGGGAACAGGTACTTGACTGTGTGACTATTATTGACAGATCATTACAAATGCTAACTTAATAAACGTTATCCGGTTCTGCAATGCCGGGTAGTAGAAGTTTTATTTTTGATTCTTTATATCCAGTTTAGGCAGGAGGGTCATTAGTTGCATCAGGATGGCCAGTCCAACCAAAAGATACAATGCGGGCTTTTTTTCGGGGCATTCACCCATCAGACAACCGGAAACCAACAGGTAATTCCGGAATGCCCAGGCAAGGTTGAGCGCACCAAGAAATACATTGACGCGCTTTGACCATACCGCAGGCACTGCAAAAAGGATAAGCATGCATACAGACATAAAGAAATTGAACAAAGCGGGTTTGCCGAAATCGGTACCGGCTGCACTAAAACCGCTAACGGTTATCTGCTGACTGGCAATATAACTCCAGGGTAAAAAACAGATCGCCAATAAAGCGAGAGAGGCCGCTATTCCAATGGATTGTGAGTATTTCATTTAATTTAATTACCGGATTACCCGAATAGCCGCCAACCCGTTAACAATTTCATTGGCTATTATTTTTAATAAATCTATCTTTTCAGGAGATATTTCTTTTTATCTCACCTTAATCAATTGTACTACTTTTCTTTGCCGGCCCTGAATAATTTTAGCATAATAAACCCCGGCATGATATGTTTGACCTATTTGCAGTGTGGAATTCGCTGCCAGTTTTGATCTTGTATCTACTATTCTGCCTAAAGCATCTGTTACCATCAGCATGATTGGACCAGCATATTTACTCTCCAGCTTCAGGGTGAAATAGCCGGTACCTGGATTAGGAGCTACCGTAACTCTCAGTTCATCCGCCAATACATTTTCGCTGGCAGTCTTTATCCCTGTCGAATTACCGGTTTCTGTTTCATTTGATCTTTTCTTAGCGCTAACCAGTTTAACAGTCACTTTTTGTATAGCAGTAGCAGTATTTTCATTGACATCTGTTACAGTCCAGGTAACATAAGTGGTTCCAACTGAATAAACCAGCGGAGCGTTATTAGTAACACTCTTTACTCCACAATTGTCTGAGGTTGATGGTAATCCAAGTTTGATATTTGAAACAGTACTAAGACTGCTGGTTACACTTACAGTTTTAGAAGAAGGCGCTTTAATAAAAGGTTTCTGTGTATCAGTTACTGTAACAGATTGTATGGTTGTATTGGTATATCCGGCTTTATCCGTTACCGTCCAGATAACCAAGCTGGTACCTACAGGAAAAAAAGAAGGTGCATTATTGGTAACACTTACCACCCCGCAATTATCAGCAGTAACCGGTGTGCCCAAATCAACGGAAGCGCCACATTTATCAGTAGTATTATTTACCGTTATGTTAGCAATTTGAATAGTGGGGAGTTCATTATCGATGACTGTAATTTTTTGTGTGGTAGTATCAAAATTGCCGGAAGCATCCGTTACGGTCCAGGTTATTACTGTTGTTCCTACCGGGAAAAAAGCAGGTGCATCATTGGTAATTGTTACCGGTAATCCATTAGTATCATAAGCATAAGGGGGTATCAGTTTTACTACAGCCCCACAAAGC
>CAYHTC010000412.1:0-1826 GCA_964359445.1 uncultured Sediminibacterium sp.
TGTTTTTGAACAACGCATTGCCGCATTGGAAGGAGGTGTAGCTGCCCTGGCTACAGCTTCGGGGCAGGCCGCTCAGTTTTTGGCGCTTAACAATATTTTGCAGGCGGGAGATAATTTTATCAGCACCTCTTATGTATATGGCGGAACCTATAATCAATTTAAAGTGGCATTTAAACGCATGGGCATTGAGGTACGTTTCGCAGACGGTGATGATCCGGAAAGTTTTGTTCAATACATCAACAGTAAAACAAAAGCCATCTACCTGGAAACCATCGGTAACCCCAGATTGAATATCCCTGATTTTGAAAAGTTTGCAGCGATTGCCCAAAAATATGATCTGCCACTGATTGTTGATAATACGTTTGGCACAGCCGGATACCTGTTCCGACCGCTGGAACATGGTGCAAACATTGTAGTTGAATCGGCAACCAAATGGATTGGGGGTCATGGTACTTCCATTGGCGGGGTAATTGTAGACGGAGGAAATTACAACTGGGGAAATGGAAAATTTCCTCAATTTACTGAACCCAGTGAAGGCTATCATGGACTGAAATTCTGGGATGTTTTTGGAGAAGGCAATCCGCTTGGCTTACCTAATATCGCATTTGCCATCAGGGCAAGGGTGGAAGGTTTACGCGATTTTGGCCCATCACAAAGTCCGTTCAATGCATTCCTGTTATTACAGGGATTGGAAACATTGAGTCTTCGTGTACAAAGACATGTTGATAATGCTTTGGCTTTGGCACAATGGCTGGAGAAGCATCCGCATGTAGATTTTGTTCAGTACCCGGGGCTCAGCAATAACCCGTATCATGGATTGGCCAAAAAATACCTGCGAAACGGATTTGGCGGTGTATTGAATTTTGGCATAAAAGGGGCAAAAGAAAATGCCAGCAAATTTATTGACTCATTAAAACTGGTTAGTCATTTAGCTAATGTAGGAGATGCTAAAACCCTTGCTATTCACCCGGCTTCTACTACTCATGAACAATTAAGTGCGGAAGAACAGATTAAATCGGGTGTACAACCTAACCAGATTCGAATCAGCGCAGGCATCGAACATATCGAAGATATCAAAGCAGATTTCGAACAGTCATTTGCACAGGTTTTTTAGAATGATGAATATATTTCGCTTACAACAACCATTCAGGCTGGAATCCGGTATTAAAATACCGGATTCCCATTTGGCGTATACCACTTATGGCCAGTTGAATGAGCAGAAAGATAATGTTGTCTGGATCTTTCATGCGCTCACGGCCAACAGTGATGCAGTTGACTGGTGGCCCGGACTGGTGGGAGCACACAAATTATTCGATCCTGCTCAATACTTTATTATTTGTGTGAATATGCCCGGCAGTTGCTATGGCAGCATTGGCCCGCTGGATACCGATCCGCTAACAGGTAATCCATACTATCATGATTTTCCCTTATTTACAACAAGGGATATGATCCGTAGTTATCAGCAACTCAAAAATTATTTAGGCATTCAAAAGGTCTTTATTGGTATCGGCGGTTCCATGGGGGGCCAGCAATTACTGGAATGGGCAGTAGAAGAGCCTTCCCTTTTCACATATATCATACCTTTGGCAACCAATAGCTTTCATTCACCATGGGGTATCGCTTTTAATGCCACGCAAAGGCATAGCATAGAAAACGATCCTTCCTGGAAAACCAAAGATCCGGGGGCTGGCTTACAAGGTATGGCAGTAGCAAGAGAAATAGCTATTTTATCGTATCGGAATTATCATACGTATCAGCTCAATCCTCTTTCCGAATATTGTAAAGAAAACAGACGGAACTGGATATCTGGAATTATATCCGCAGGC
>CAYHTC010000413.1:0-1805 GCA_964359445.1 uncultured Sediminibacterium sp.
AAATGTAATAATTAAAGACAAAATTGTCTTTAATTATTTTTGAATACTTTCTAAGGCTTCTGACAGGTAGCTATTTGGATACTACGGGAAACCTGAAACCGCCCTATTCTGAAAAACCGCTTCAACTGCAGTACCATTATTTCCGGCCATTGCCAACGCGGGGTAAATGACAGTTCCGGTAGATATTGCCCGTGAAATCCGGATAAACGCCTGCTGTTAACAAGTTATTCAGGTTAACTTATAAAATTTGTCTAACCCATTTAATTTAGTAATAGCTTTGTGTAAACTTTAGGGGTGCTGAAAAGGCTGAGATGATACCCTTGAACCTGATGCAGGTAATGCTGCCGAAGGGAAAAGTAGAATTATACTTCCGCATTCTGCCGTTCCTGAAGTGTTTATAAAAAATACATAGGAATGGAGATTTCCCTCAACAACCAGATCAAAGAAATTAAAAACGCGTGCCCCGTTCAGCATTTGCTGGATGAATGGCTTGGCGAAAAACAAAAAGGTATTGCCGTTGCTGTTAACGGGCATGTTATCCCTAAAATAAACTGGCATACACATCTATTGAACAGTAACGATGATGTGTTGCTTATTAAAGCAACGCAGGGCGGGTAATACACCAATCACTCTTTTTACAACTTATAAATAAGCAACACTATGAAAAATATTGATAAAGCGCCGGAGCAACAAACCATTTCGTGCAGCCCGTTTACGGCTTCAAAAAAAATATATGTGCCGGGCCGGTTACATGATATTAAAGTTGCCATGCGTGAGATATCGCTTTCGCCTACTAAATTAACAGGCGGAAAAACGGAAGACAATCCATCAGTGATTGTATATGATACCAGCGGTCCTTACACAGATGAGCAGGTAACTATTGATATTAAAAAGGGACTGCCCCGTATGCGTGAACAATGGATTCTTGACAGAAAGGATGTGGACCAATTGACAGATGTTTCTTCTGATTACGGCAGGCAGCGCAAAGAAGATACATCGCTTGATGCGCTCCGTTTCGAGCATATTAAAAAACCATTACGCGCTAAAAAGGGAAGTAATGTAACACAAATGCATTATGCCAAAAAAGGCATCATTACTCCTGAAATGGAGTACATAGCCATCAGGGAAAATCAGCGTATTGATGCATTGAAATATAAACTGAACGGACAATATGAATTATTAACACAGCAGCATGCCGGTAATAGTTTTGGAGCCAGTACACCCCAGGGGCTTATCACACCTGAATTTGTGAGGGCTGAAGTAGCTGCGGGCCGTGCAATTATTCCGGCAAATATTAACCATCCTGAGTTAGAGCCGATGATCATTGGCAGGAATTTTTTAGTAAAAATCAATGCCAATATCGGCAATAGTGCGGTAAGCAGCAGTATTGAAGAAGAAGTTGAAAAAGCGGTATGGGCCTGTCGCTGGGGGGCTGATAATATTATGGATTTATCTACCGGAAAAAATATCCATGAAACACGTGAATGGATTATCCGCAATTCTCCCGTACCCATTGGAACCGTTCCGATTTACCAGGCACTTGAAAAAGTAGATGGTAAACCGGAAGACCTGACCTGGGAAATTTATCGCGATACGATCATCGAACAGGCAGAGCAGGGGGTTGATTATTTTACAGTTCATGCCGGTGTATTGCTGCGGTATATTCCACTTACTGCCAGGCGTTTAACGGGCATTGTTTCCCGTGGGGGATCTATTATGGCGAAATGGTGTTTGGCACATCATAAGGAAAGCTTTTTATATACGCATTTTGAAGAATTATGTGAGATCATGAAACAATATGATGT
>CAYHTC010000414.1:0-1796 GCA_964359445.1 uncultured Sediminibacterium sp.
GAGATTATCAAAGCCCTCATTTTTCCAGGCATAGATCTGTTTATTGGAAATGATTTCTTCGCCCCGTGAAGAACTTTTTGCTTTCTTCTGCGGGTTCTGCATAATGTATCCGTAAGCGGCATATTCCCATTCCGCTTCTGTAGGCAGGCGGTAATCACCAAATAAAATACCATCCGAAAAATTAACGGTCGTTCTGGGTCTGCCCTGCGCGTCTTTCAAAGGATTGCTCTTGGAAGTGGCTTCTTTACCGGGAGTGGCCTGGTATTCGCCCATAATATAGGCTTTACTGTTAAAATTATCCTGGCCGGAACCATTCAGTTCTTTTTTAATCTGGCTTCTTTTATCCAGGAACCCTTTATTCAGCAAAGTCATCTCATTCACACGGTCTGTGCGCCAGATACAATAGTCATTGGCCTGTTTCCAGCTAACACCCACAATAGGATAATAGTTATAAGAGGGGTGGCGGAAATAATATTCTACATAAGGCTCATTAAAAGCCAGCTCACTTCTCCATACCAGTGTATCGGGCTTGGCCTGTTCCACAACAGAATCCATACCCGCCTGTCCGAACACATTCTCCAGCCAGTATAAATATTCGCGGTAGTGCACATTGGCTACCTCTGTTTTATCTATAAAAAAAGAGTTAACCGTAATACGGCGTGGAATATTGTTCCAGTCGCCCATCACATCTTCCTGCGCGGCTCCCATGGTAAACGTGCCACCCTGCACAAATACCAGTCCGGGCGCCGTTTTAATATCCGCAGGTTTGGCTACGGTAAAATTGCCCTGGTTCTTATCATTATAATTCCAACCGGTTGCTGTTGACTTTTCCTTCTTTTTCTTTAAGATATTGCAGGAAGTTACAGAACCCGCCACTGCCAGAAGCAATACAAAATTCCTGGTTGTTGTTAATAACTGCATTTTCATGAAATTAAATTTGGATTAGGAGTTTCCATGGATATTGTCAATGCGAATATATACGTTTTCTATTAATCATGTAAACAGGCTGATGGCTTTGATGTTAGCAAAAGCATAATTTTAGGGTGGATGAACCTGAAACGACTATTATACATATTATTCATAATCACTATTCCTGCAGGCAGGTTGCCGGCCCAGCGAGTCTACGCTACCAATTCCGTATTGGCCACCGGCAACTGGTATAAGATCGGGATTAAGCAGGAGGGGATGTATAAAGTGGATATGGCCCTGCTTTCCTCATTAGGTATTAATACAACGGATCTTTCCTCATCCTCTATCCGCTTATACGGCAATGGCGGGGGCATGCTGCCGGAAAATAATGCCGTACCACGCATAGATGACCTGTTCGAAAATCCGGTGGAGATGATGGATGGGGGTGATGGCATTTTTAATGGGGCCGATTATTTTATTTTTTATGCGCCCGGCCCGCAGAGATGGCTGAAAGATAGTGTGGGACAGGCTTTCAGGCATCAGAAAAATTTGTACGGGGATACGGTTTATTATTATGTAACCATTTCGGATAACGGTAAAAGACTGCCGCTTCAAACAGCCGGCGGCATATCAAACAGTAACGTTAACAGTTTTAATGAAAGATATTTTTATGAGAATGACCTGGTGAATTTATTGAACAGCGGCAAAGAATGGTATGGGGAAGAATTGACCGCTAATTTTGGCGGGAGCAGAACCCAGTCATTTACGGTTAACTGGCCCGGACTCATCACTACCCAACCCGTTGTATTGCAAACCGGGCTTGCGGGCAGATCTGTGGGTGTGACCAGTCATTTTTCGGTACAATTAAACGGGCAGGTGGTACAAAC
>CAYHTC010000415.1:0-1791 GCA_964359445.1 uncultured Sediminibacterium sp.
TATTATTACGGCATATAATGAGGAAAAGCGAATCCAGGAAAAGATAGAAGATACACTGAAACAACTCGACAAAGGAACCGATACATTAACGGCCAATCTTCCATTGTATTTTGCCCTGCACCTTACCAGTGAACTGGGCTTTCGTATTAACGGAACGTACAACTCACAAACGCCGGTGCTGGACCTGCAGGAAGGAATGTTCATTGCCGGCAAACCGGCGCATCCCTATTATATAACAGATGCTATGGCCCAAACAACTTCTCAATTACTGGCTCTTCAGTTTTACAACGACCTGGAAAATATTTCGCTTAACCGTGTATTGCGAAGAGAGTTATTGCAGGCTTATCAAACGTATCTCTCCCTCCATATACATGGGTTTGGTGAGTTGAAGAGCTTTGGTATTTTGCAGGAGATATTGGAATGAATGAAAGAGTGAGAGCAGAGAAATGTTTTTATAATAAGCGGGTAACGGTAGATTTTTTAGTGATCTGGGTATTCTCTAATTGGTCAATGATTAAAATACCGGGCTTTTTCCCAATGTCAAAACTTCCTAATTGATCATCCATCTGCAAAGCTTGGGCACCATTGAGGGTAGCCCATTGTAATAATTCATTGAGTGGGATGGCAGGAAAATATTGGTTGATGGTTTTTAACTCATCCAATACACTCAAACGCCAATTGCTCGCCAGGCTATCTGTACCAATTACCATCTGACATTTATTTTTTCGCAACAGATCAATGGGTGGTATAGCCTTTTCTATATACTGATTAGCATTGATGCAAACACAAAAAAATAACTCCTGACTCCTAACTTTTAACTCCTCACTTACAAAATTAAGGTCTTCTTCTTTCGTAAAAGTATTATGCACCAGCAATACCTGTTTCGCTCTTTCCAGTTTATGAAAATAAGATTGCAAACTGCTTTTGCCTGTTGGGTTAAAAAAAGAATTATCCATATTCAACATCCCATACATACGTGTAAAATCGCCTGTTCCTTTTTGAAACAGGGTATCTTCAAAATCAGTTTCCTGGTTATGGATGGTAACGGTGTTGTTTTCAAAATGCGGACCCATCAATTGCCATAAATCATCCGATACGGAATAAGGTGCATGCGGAGAAAGAGAAATATTCCCCTTTTGACTTTTTACTTTTGACTTTTTACTTTTCACAAAAGCCTCATAAAATTCCAGGGACTTCTCAAACCTGGTTTGTGCAACTGCCGGCTGCCAGCCGCTTACTTCCATGAAATTATAATACCGGAGTCTTTGTAATTCTTTTTGTTGCAGCGTAAGTGTATTGTTACAAATATCGCCCACTGCCACTATTCCGTTGGCCAGCATTTCGTCTTCGGCCTGTCGTATGGCATCTAAAATGGTTTCTTCGGGAAAATGACGTTCGTTAACCATTTTACAAACAAAGTCAACCAGGCCGGTTTGTTCAGGTATCAGGCCTCTCATATGGCTCAGTTCAAGGTGGCAGTGGCAGTTAATGAAGCCGGGGGATAATATACCATTGAATACCTGAATACCATCACCCGCACCGGGTGCCTCAATAATGTCTGCGATATTTCCCTGTTCATCCGTAATAAGCACAGCATCAGGGCCGAGCATTTCGGTTCCGGTGAATAGTTGGGTTGACTGGAATTTATGGTAAGTCAAGTGTTGGAATTCCTGCAAATGTATTTAACGTAAAGGGTTTTGCATCAGGGGGCAGAGATATGTTATTATTTGAAGTGAGTAAATCCGCCCATTAGTGGTGAATAATAAAAGTGGCGGGCATTTTTTTGCCAAA
>CAYHTC010000416.1:0-1780 GCA_964359445.1 uncultured Sediminibacterium sp.
ATCAACAGACTTTGGGGCCTGCCCGTATTCTTCGGCAATATCTGCCAGGAATTTTTCAACCAACAGGGGGATATCCTCCCTCCGCTGGTTCAGCGAAGGAACATGTATTAAAATAACCCCCAGCCGATGATATAGGTCCAGGCGAAAATTTTTACTATCCACTTCCCGTAGCAGATCTTTATTGGTTGCGGCAATTACACGAACATCTACCGGGATTTCTTTATCGCCCCCAACCCTGGCAATCTTTCCTTCCTGTAAGGCACGCAATACTTTGGCCTGTGCGTTCAAGCTCATGTCTCCTATCTCATCAAGAAATAAAGTGCCGCCATGTGCCTGCTCAAACTTGCCAATCCGTTGCCTGATGGCTGAAGTAAAAGAGCCTTTCTCATGTCCGAATAATTCGCTTTCGATCAGTTCACCCGGGATAGCCGCACAGTTTACTTCAACAATAGGTGCATTGGCCCGGTTGCTTTTTTCGTGAAGCCATCTCGCCACGAGTTCCTTACCACTTCCATTTTCACCGGTTATCAATACACGTGCATCTGTGGGGGCCACTTTTTCAATAGTATCTTTTACTTTTTGGATGCCTTCGCTTTCGCCAATGATCTCCTGTACTTTCAACACTTTTCGTTTTAATACTTTGGCCTCTTTTACCAGTGTTGTTTTATCGAGTGCGTTGCGGATAGTGATTAATAAACGATTCAGATCAGGTGGTTTAGCGATGTAATCAAAAGCGCCTTTCTTTACCGCATCAACTGCCGTTTCAATATTTCCGTGCCCGCTGATCATAATAACAGGCGTTTCGGAAAGGGTGTCAATTACTTTTTGCAAAAATTCAAGACCATCCAGTTTAGGCATTTTGATATCACAGAGAACCAGGTCATAGGATCCTGAAGTAAATTTTTTCAAACCTTCCTCCCCATCAATTGCTTCGTCTATGGTGTACCCTTCATTAATAAGAATTTCTTTCAGCACATTCCGTATGGCTTTTTCATCATCAATAATCAGGATAGCGGGCATGTTTACGTTTATTTGGCGCTAAGATAGCCTAAGTTAAAGTGATTCATTATATTCATTAAAACCGGCACAGGATACCTGTGAAAACATTAATACCCATAGCCGGGTTGTAATACCGCTTCCCCGCCGCATTGATATCATTACCAAGACTATAGCGCTGGTTGAGCAGGTTATCTATACCTGCAAACAAATCGATTTTTTTATCTTTCTGCCCGCAACGGTAACCCATTTTTAGCTGTGCCAACTGATATGCATTTGCATAAGCATCATTGGCATCAGTTAATGGCAACGCGGCAGTTGCATTGAATGAAACATGCATATAAATACCCTTTCCGCTTTGCAGGTCCATCCCGCTTACCCAGATATTACGTGGCACACCTGTTAATTCATTTCCTGAATAATTATTGGTGGTTTGCCTGTACTCTTCAAAACGATAAGGCTGATAACTATAACTGCTCCAAACATTCCAACCGGAAATAAAACCCCTGTTATTTTCAATCAACCGATATTTGAAGAGTGCCTCTATTCCATTCTGTTTGGTGCCTCCTGCATTCACAAAATATTCTGCGCCGGCCGCATTGTTTCTTCTAACAATCGCGTTCTGCAGAGCGAAAAAATATGCGGCAATATCAAACTGTAAACGCCCGTTCAAAATTTCCCCTTTAACACCTGCTTCATAATTCCAGCCATATTCTGCAGCCAACTCACCATAATAATTACCATCAGATGGCCTGACTTCTGCCAGCGCTGGCGGCGAAAACCC
>CAYHTC010000417.1:0-1754 GCA_964359445.1 uncultured Sediminibacterium sp.
AACCTGTATACAGGTGCCAGCCAGCGCTTCAAAGTGCAGTTTCATCAAACAGGTACAGGCATGCTGGCAACGGCTGTTTCGCTTACCAAACTGGTACTGGAAGAAAAACCCGACCTGGTTATACAGGCAGGCATTGCCGGCTGCTTTGATACTTCCATGACCCTGGGTAAAGTGATCATCGTAAATGAAGAATCACTTGCTGATACCGGTGTGGAAGAAGATGGCAAATGGAAAGATATTTTCGACCTGAAGCTGGAGAAAAGCAGTTACCCTCCTTTTGAAAGAAGAAAACTGCCCAACCCATGGCTCACTAAATTCAACCTTTTGAAACTGCCTGAGGTAAGTGGTATCACCGTAAATGAAATCACCACTAACCCGGAAAGAATCCGGCAACTGGTAAAAAAATATGTGCCGGTAACGGAAAGTATGGAAGGCGCCGCCCTGCATTATGTATGCCGCCAGGCAAATATTCCTTTTATTCAGATCCGGTCAGTCTCCAATTATATTGGCGAAAGAAATAAAGCCAACTGGAAAATGAAAGAAGCTATCGGCAACTTAAATCAAATGCTCTTACAGTATATTGATAACCTTTATAAAATAAAATAAGCCCATTCTCTCAATCTATCATTCAATGAACTTCACCCTCGGCTTCTCCCCCTGCCCCAACGACACCTTCATCTTTGATGCTTTGGTGAATCATAAGATAGACACGGAGGGCCTTTCATTTGATGTGGTACTGGAAGATGTACAAACCCTGAACCAATGGGCAACAGCGGGTAAACTGGCTATTTCTAAAATCAGTTATGGTGTGCTGCCGCTGGTGATTGATCAATATGTTCTTTTAAACAGCGGTGGCGCATTGGGCATGGGTGTGGGGCCCTTACTTATTACTAACCCGCGCAAAGTCAATAAAACACAAACCGCAAATCACCAACTGCAAACAAGCGTAGCAGAAATGAAAATCGCTATCCCCGGAGAAAACACCACGGCACATCTGCTTTTTTCACTGGCATTTCCCGAAGCAAAAAATAAAGTGTTCATGGTATTTCACGAAATTGAAGAAGCGGTATTGAGTGGCCGGGTGGATGCAGGTGTGATCATACATGAGAACCGGTTTACGTACCGGCAGAAAGGATTGGAAAAACTGATGGACCTGGGCGCTTTTTGGGAAGAGACCATTAAAGTACCAATACCCCTGGGAGGCATTGTTATTAAAAGATCTATCAACACTGCACTGCAAAAGAAAGTTGACCGGCTCATCAGGAAAAGTCTTGATTATGCCTTTTCAAATTACCCAACCATTTCATCCTATGTACAGCAGCATGCGCGGGAGATGGACAAATCTGTTATGCGCCAACATATCGATCTTTATGTAAACAATTATTCACTGGAACTGGTAGAAGACGGAAAAAAAGCTGTGGAAAAGTATGTGATCGTTTCTCGGCGGTAAAAAGCAATAATTATCTTTCTTATGTGATGGCGGCTTTATGGGCCCGGCAACAAAAGTTGAATGATGCCGTTTTACTGAACCCTTATGATCGTATAGCGGATGCTACCATTGCGAATGTATTTATTGTAAAAGATGGTTTAATCAAAACGCCTGCCTTAACGGAAGGAGCTGTTAATGGGGTAATGCGCAGGCACCTGTTACATTCCCTGCGCGAAGAAAATATGCCGGTGGAGGAAACCCAATTACAGGCAGAGGATCTTTTACAAGCTTCGGAAGTTTTTCTAAGCAATGCCATTTACGGAAT
>CAYHTC010000418.1:0-1749 GCA_964359445.1 uncultured Sediminibacterium sp.
CGGATGCGAACCAGATTATCACCATGCGATTGAAAAATACTGATCGCATCTTTTACTTTTCCGGAATCACGAAACTGCGCACCATTATCTTCGAGTTGGTTCAGATAAGAAAGATCCGCACCCATACAAAACTCATCTGAACTGTACTTTTTCGTTAATGGTGTTTCCTGCGCTTTGGCTTTACAGCTACTGAGTAGCAGAACAGGAAAAAGAAGGATACATAAATTTTTGATTGATACAGAGAAGGATTTCATGTTATTGAATTATATGCAAATATATTCAATGTTGTTGGTCAGGCGACCAACTTTGATCTCACCAATTTTTTCTTCCTGTTCCAGTAATTCAGCGGCAGTAGCGGTTGCCGTTTGAATAGCCTGTATGGGCGTTAAACCCCAATCTACGAAATAGGTAAAGTCTTCTGTCTCCGGCAGGTTCCAGTCGTAGCCACCAATATCAGTTCCGTAAGCTAGTTTTACTACAAAAAAATCAACACGTTAAAATTGTGCCGCTCAGATTATTCGGTTTTTATTATAGCGGTTCGTTTGCTAATCCCATTCTCATTAAACGCTTCTATCTGAAAATAGTAAGGCTGGTCTTTTTCCATGGCCGTAAAATAGTATTCATTGGAACCTTGGACCATAATACTGGTATATAATTTATCCGGTGCCGTGCCGGTATAAATGGTATAACCGCTTGCGGCAGGATTCACCTGCCATTTCAGCCAACTGTTACGTCGCTCACTATCACCACGCAATACCACGAAATGTTGTACTGTATCCGGTATATCTCCGGCCCCTTGCCCAAATACCCTGAAACCGCTGATGGCAAATTTGCCGGTGGGCATGTGTACATTTTCCAATTTCAGGTAACGTGCGTTAACCGGAGTGGCTAATTCAACATACTCATGTGGTATATCTGTTTTGTTAGTACTCTTATCAATCAGCATTTTCCAATTCACACCATCATTGGAACTATATAATTTGTATTGATGAAAAATAGCTGTTTGCTTACCCATTAAAGTAGCATCCTGGTCGGCATAATTGATCTGCACGGCATTAATGGTTGATAGGGTGTCCAGATCAGTTTGTATCCATTCACCTTTATTATCTGTTGCCGCGCTCCAGTAGGTTTTGATGTCTTCATCAACCGAAAGATTAGCTGAGAAAGCGCCTAATGTAGAAGACACTTTTACCGGTTTCTGGTAATTCAATAACATCCAGCCTGTAAATTGCGATGCATCATGATTGGCTTTGGCATTGGGCAGATAATGCGGATAATCGCCATAGGCGGTATTGGTATACAAAATATCATCCTTATCAAATTGCGCGGGCCAGATACCGATGCGCCTTTCAAAATTATTTTTTACCGCAACCACAATAGTAGAAACATGCCACCATTGTTTGAACAGGTCCTGGTAAGTGGCCCCATGTCCCGCTCCCCTGGCAAACCCACCCGGTTTAAATGAGAACGGGTTATGCGATTGGTATATAAATGGACCCATGGGTTTATCCGCCACATACACACCATCCCCATATCCACTGAACTCAGTACCGGGTGCACCATATTGCAGGTAATATTTTTTGTTATGCTTATTTACCCAGGCGCCTTCCATGAAAGGTTTCAGAAAAGTATTGTCGTTATGCTCACCAAATCTTTCCCAGCCATGTATCTCATCATGCAGGCGGATGAGTTCTTTTTTCTCACCAATGGGCTGTAAGGTTTGGCGGTCCATCTCCTGCCCATACAAAG
>CAYHTC010000419.1:0-1725 GCA_964359445.1 uncultured Sediminibacterium sp.
AAATTTACTCCTTCGCAGCCCACACCTATGGACAGTATCAGCCCGGTGGTTTGTATAACTGATACATTACAATTAGTTTTCAGTAAACCCATGAACTGCAATTCTATTGCCAGTGGCGGAAGTGATTTTACCATAACAGGCCCTGCAGCCGTTACCATAAAAAGCGCAGCCGGTGTTTGTACAAATAGTGTAAGCACCATTATCAGAATATTACTAACGAAACCCATCCGGGTAAACGGAACATTTACGATAACCTTAAAAACCGGCACAGACGGTAATACATTGATTGATGAATGTTTCCAGGTTACCCCTGCAGGCTCTGCCTTAACGTTCACAACAAAAAATATTACCACCGCCAATTTTACAGGAACCGTAGCAGGCGGTTGTAAATACGATACTTTGTATCTTACCCATAACGGCTATGGCGGTACTACACAATGGCAATGGGGTATTGACAGTAACCCGGTAAGCACACTTCAAAATCCAATATTTACTTCCAAAGCATTTGGGTTTGGAGACCATAGTGTACAACTGAATGTGACAAATGGATTTTGTACCGATACCGCATCCGGTAATTTTACTTTTCCGGATTATACGGTAAAAGCTGCTTTTGCTTCAGCAGATACTTTATGTCCTTCCGATACTTTGCATTTTACAGACAGGAGCAGCAGCAATACTATTTCATGGAAATGGAATTTCGGTAACGGCTATACCGCTAATCGGCAAGCACCGGGGCCACAGGTTTACCCACTCACCAACCGGCGCAGTAATTATGTAACCAGACTGGTTGTTCAAAATAATCTCAATTGTACGGATACGGCATACAAACTCATTACGGTTCTGGCCAGTTGTTATATTGCGGTACCTACCGCGTTTACGCCAAATGGGGATGGGTTGAATGATTATCTCTATCCGCTCAACGCCTTTAAAGCAGACAATCTGTTGTTCAGGATATATAACCGTTACGGACAGATCATATTTGAAACAAAAGACTATAGCAGAAAATGGGATGGCCGCGTAAATAGCCAGTTACAGCCCAGCGGTACCTATGTATGGACACTTAATTATATTAACAGGGAAAGCGGGCAACCGGTGTTCCGTAAAGGAACAACCGTATTAATCAGGTAATATTGATGAAGATTTATTTCAGGTCCTTTCCGGAAAACCCAAATGGCAATAAAATTTTAGCATTGGGTAAGATGAATATTTTTCCTTCCATTCCTGCCAGGATCAGGCGTATAGGATATTTCAGGATTGATTCATATTCAACCAAAGTTTGACGGCAAATACCACAGGGAGAGACCGGCTTCCTGCTCTCACCCAACTCATTTCTATAACTGACAGCAATGGTTGTTATGGGAATACCCGGAAACAGCGACGAAGCGGTTGACAATAATACCCTTTCCGCGCACAAACCTACCGGGTAGCTTGCATTTTCCTGGTTACTCCCCAACAGAATCTTGCCATTCAGCAATAATGCAGCCGCTCCTACCCGAAACCTTGAATAGGGCGCGTAAGCGATATTGATAGCTTTTTGGGCTTCAAATAATAGTCCGGCATCTTCTTTCGAGAGCTGCTCAACTGAATCGTATTCGTCAAATTCAATACTAATTTTTTGATGAACCATACTAAGTTGTATTTAGACAAAAAAGTCCTCAAATCTAAACGCTTTGAGGACCCCTCCATACCCTAAAGATAATTATTTTATAGCATTGAACAATCGTT
>CAYHTC010000420.1:0-1665 GCA_964359445.1 uncultured Sediminibacterium sp.
TATTGCGTTGAGGCTTGTCCGAATGGCGTATTCCTGTATGGCGATATGAATGAAGATTCTGTAACCAATGGTTCAGAAACTTTCCGTTTCAGTGAATTGGTTAAAGATAAAGCAGGCTATCGCCTGATGGAGGATTTAGGTACTAAACCAAGTGTGTATTATCTGCCACCGGTAAGCCGCAACTTTAAGTTTGAGGATGGCATGGACGATGAGTCAAAAGCAGACGGTATTAGCTCACATAAATAAATGATTAAACAGTGGAAAAACTAAAGATATCCCCGGAAAACATCACCAAAGATTTATTGCCCCAGGCTTTTGGAAAAAGGGGTATGATCTGGACAGCCTCTTTGCTTGTTTTATGCGGTATTGGTTTGGTTGCATACATACGGCAATTGACCTATGGTTTAGAAGTAACTGCCATGAGAGATTATGTTTCATGGGGAATTTATATTTCTAACTTTGTGTTTTTTGTAGCCATCAGCCTGGTAGGTTCTTTAATTACCGCTGTGTTCCGGCTGGCTGATGTACATTGGAGTACACCACTTACCCGCATTGCGGAAATTATTGCTGTCTCGGCTATCGTGTTTGCATCGATCATTATCGTTGTGGATATGGGCCGCCCGGAAAGGTTTTGGTACCTGATGGTATATGGCCGGGTACAATCACCTATCATGTGGGATGTAATTGTGATAGCAACCTACTTTGTAATCAGTCTGCTGCTGCTTTATCTGCCCTTACTTCCGGATCTGAAAATATTGCTGAAAGCGAAAGGAGAAGGTGTGAACAAATTTCAAAAAATGTACCGCTTTATGGGGTCCTTCTGGAAAGGACTTGATATTCAGGAGAAAATCAATAATAAGGCGGTAACCATTTTGTGTATTACCATTATTCCTGTTGCATTTTCTATTCATACCGTTACCTCCTGGTTATTTGCCACCACTTACAGGCCTGGTTGGGACAGCACCAATTTTGGTGCCTACTTTATTTCCGGCGCATTTCTGGTAGGCGCAGGTGGTGTGGTGGTAGCTATGTATGTATTTAGAAAAGCATATAAACTGGAGAAGTATATCACGGAGATACATTTTGACAGAATGGGAAAAATTGTGGTAATGCTGGCCCTGTTGTATTTGTATTTTAATATAAATGAATACCTGGTTCCCGCTTTCAAAATGAAAAAACCGGAAGAGGCGCATTTGCACCAACTTTTTGCGGGTGAGTATGCCCCGTTGTTCTGGTTTGCCATTTGTGTGGGAATGCTGGTTCCGATTGCCATCATGCTCTTTAAAAAAGGCAGAAAACCAATACCTATGTTTATTGCCGGCGTAATGGTAGTGGTAGGTGCCTGGTTTAAAAGATACCTGATTGTTACACCAACTTTACTGCATCCTTTTTTACCTATGCATAATGTGCCACAAAGTTACCATCATTATTTTCCGAGCTGGGAGGAATGGGCCATTGCCATAGGCTCTCTGGCAGGCGCATTACTGGTAATCACTTTTTTTGCGAGGATTTTTCCTATCATACCTATTCATGAAACTATAACCGAACAACATGAAAATGCTGAATAATTATAAACTGCTGTTGGTAGGCCTTGCTGTGCTTTGCGGTAGCAGCGCAATAACACAGGATGCCAAACCTGGTTTGCTTGTAGATGTATCCTACCGT
>CAYHTC010000421.1:0-1662 GCA_964359445.1 uncultured Sediminibacterium sp.
GTGGCTTTGAGCATGATCAAGAATGATTTTATCATCATTCGTATGCTGAAGAACGGCGCCCGCGGGTATATCCTTAAAGACTGTGAACCCAATGACCTGCGCGCGGCCTTACACCAGGTGCATGAAAAAGGTTTTTATTATAATGAATTGATTACACCTAAAATGAAAGCCAAAGACGGGCAGGAAGCGGATGTTCCTAAAATAATGTTTAGTGAACAGGAGCTTATTTTTTTGAGGTGGGCCTGTACCGAAAAAAATCATAAGGAAATCGCGGAGGAAATGCGGGTTAGTCCACGTACCATTGACGGTTACAGGGATTCACTATTCAAAAAACTACATGTAAATTCCAGGGTGGGCATCGCATTATATGCCATTAAAAATGAGCTTGTGCAGCTATAGGTATTTTTGTATGATACTGTCTGCCACTCTTTCACCATCCATCGCGGCACTTACAATACCACCGGCATAGCCTGCCCCTTCTCCGCATGGATACAGATTATTTACCTGCGGGTGCACCAAACTAATGGCATTTCTGGGTATCCGGACGGGAGAAGAGGTTCGGCTTTCTGTGGCTACCACGATCGCTTCATTGGTATAGTATCCCCTCATCTTTTTTCCAAAGGCCATAAAGCCTTTTCGCAGGCTTTGCGCTATGAAACCCGGTAATACGCTACCCATATCAACTGACCTGGTGCCGGGTAAATAACTGCAGGCAGGCAGGTTGGCTGAAACCCTGTTCCGGCAAAAATCGATCATTCTTTGCGCAGGCGCCACCAGGCGTCCCCCGCCTGCCGCAAAAGCGGATTGTTCCACTGCCTGTTGAAAATGCATCAGCAGTAAGGGGGAATCTTTCCTGATAGCATTGTCTTTCTCAAAATAGTGCAGAGCATCTGCTTCAGTAACCTGAACCACCATACCACTATTGGCAAAGGGATTATTTCTTTTACTGGGGCTCCATCCATTTACCACCAATTCTTCCGGTTGTGTGGCCGCGGGGGCTATAATACCGCCCGGACACATACAAAAACTGAATACCCCCTTTTCATCAACCTGCTCTACCAACCCATAGGATGCAGGAGGCAGATGCCCATCGCGCACCATACAATGGTATTGAATAGAATCGATAAGGGTTTGTGGATGTTCAATTCTTACACCCAGCGCAAAGGGCCTGGCTTCTATCTGTAATTTCTTTTTATCAAATAAATGGAAAATATCTCTGGCCGAATGCCCGGTAGCAATAATAGCCGCGTCCGCATAAATAGTATCACCATCCGCGGTGGTCACCCCTTTCAGGGTATCATCATTGATCAGAAAGCCGATTACTTTTTTCTCAAATAAAAACAGGCCACCGCTTTGTAAGATCTGTTCGCGGATAGCCGTTATGATTTCGGGTAGTTTATTAGTACCGATATGCGGATGAGCCTGGTACAGCACACCCTCATGCGCGCCAAACTGATGAAAAATATTTAATATGCGTTGAATATTTCCCCGCTTACCGCTCCGGGTATATAATTTTCCATCGCTGTAAGTACCCGCGCCTCCCTCGCCAAAACAATAATTGCTTTCCGGGTTAATGATGCCTTTTTTATTAAGTATGGCCAGATCGCGGCGGCGGGCCCTGACATTTTTGCCCCTCTCCAGCACGATCGGTTGAATACCGGC
>CAYHTC010000422.1:0-1662 GCA_964359445.1 uncultured Sediminibacterium sp.
GCCCGTTACAAATTGCACCATACGCTCAAAACCAAGTCCAAAACCCGCATGTGGCACCGTTCCAAAACGACGGGTATCTAAATACCAACTCATTTCTTCAGCTGGTATATGCATGTCGGCCATACGGGCTTCCAATTTATCAAGACGTTCTTCTCTTTGACTTCCCCCAACAATTTCGCCAATGCCCGGCGCCAGAATATCAATGGCGGCTACGGTTTCTTTGCCCGCTTCGCAGCCATCATTCATGCGCATATAAAAGGCTTTGATTTTTGCAGGATAGCCTGTTACAATCACCGGCTTTTTAAAATGTTTCTCTACCAAATATCTTTCATGTTCACTCTGCATATCTATTCCCCAACTCACTTCGTATTTGAATTTTTTCTTTTTATACGCCGGACTATCCAACAATATCGCAATCGCTTCTGTGTACGTAATTCTTTCAAATTGATTATTCAACACAAAATTTAATTTCTCTAACAAGCCCATTTCTGCACGCTCTTGCTGTGGCTTTTGTTTTTCTTCTTCGGCCAATCGTTGATCCAAAAATTCAAGATCCTCTTTATTGTGCTCCATCGCATAGCGAATCAGGTACTGAATAAATTCTTCGGCCAGATTCATATTGTCTTCAATATCATGAAAAGCCATCTCCGGCTCAATCATCCAGAACTCAGCCAGGTGGCGGGTTGTATTGGAATTCTCCGCACGAAAAGTAGGACCGAAAGTATATATCTCACTAAACGCCATCGCACCCAATTCTCCTTCCAGTTGTCCGCTTACCGTTAAGTTCGTACTCTTGCCAAAAAAATCTTCTTTATAATTAATACTGCCATCCTCATTCCTTGGCGGATTCTCCATGGGCAGGGTAGTTACGCGAAACATTTCACCGGCGCCCTCTGCATCACTCGATGTAACAATGGGCGTATGCAGGTACACAAATCCTTTTTGGTTAAAGAACTGATGCACCGCAAAAGCCAATGAATGCCTCACCCGGAACACCGACCCAAACGTATTGGTACGAAAACGCAGGTGTGCTTTTTCGCGCAGAAACTCGAGACTGTGTTTTTTGGGTTGTAAAGGATATTTCTCCGCATCACTATCCCCCAGTATTTCTATGGCAGCCGCTTTTAGTTCCAGGCTTTGCCCTTTACCAACAGAAGCCACCACCTGGCCCGTTACTTTTATGGAGGCGCCGGTGGTAAGCCTTTTTAACAAGGTCTCATCAAACAGCCCCAGGGTAGCTACTACCTGCAGGTTATTATTGGTACTGCCATCATTCAGCGCTATAAACTGGTTATTACGAAAGGTTCTTACCCATCCCATTACGGTTAGTTCCTGTCCTGCCGCTCCACTCGCGAGCAGTTGCCTGATCTTGGTTCTTTTATTAAACATCTCTTTACTTATTCAATTTATAAAATACACATCGTTTCGACTCCGCAGGAGGAGAAACCTCAAAATTGTTCCGCGGTTTTTTCATTAGAAAGTTCTCTCTGCCATCCCTTCTTACCCGACATCTGTCAACTACCCTCTACCATCTGTTTCCCACCCAAAGATAACCAACGCAACCCTCCAACCAGCCTTTTAACAGCCCGGGATGATTAAATTCAGGTATTTTTTTCTTGTTTTCAGAAAAACTGGCTTAACATTGCACTGGAAACAAGCTGA
>CAYHTC010000423.1:0-1657 GCA_964359445.1 uncultured Sediminibacterium sp.
GTAGGGTCAAAACCGATATACCCTGATACCATTTCTTTTTGCAATAGTTCCGCGGTACCCGGCATTATGTCCTGTATCAGGCCTCTCCACTGTAATTCTTCTATCAGGTTCATCTTAATTGGTCTTTCGGCGAAAATAAGGAATGTTTTGCGTCAGAAGGCATTGGTAATCGTGAGTGTGAGTCGTCAGTCGCGAGAAGTTAGTTGCCGGATACCGGATGCTTGATACTGAATGCGGTAGTATAAATGTCGATTTTATCCATAAATATCTCACGACTCACGACTGACGACTCACGATTCACGTCCCTCTTTGCTTATTTTTGCAAAATGAAAACAGCAGGCGATGGCACCCGGGCTTTGAATTTCTTCATAGACACCCTCCTGATTTTTGCCCTGGCATTCTTTATCTTCCGGGGCTGGAACTTTCAGGTGATGTATTGGGGATACCGTCCCTATAATTTTGGATGGTTCTTTTTTGGAACCGGGTTTCTCTATTATATATTTTTTGAGGCTCTTTTTGCCAGAACACCGGCTAAATGGTTCACTTATTCCAAAGTGGTGAATAAGCATGGGGCCAGGCCTTCTTTCGGTCAGATACTCATCCGGAGCCTTATCCGGCTAACCATTATTGATCTTTTCTTTATGCCCTTTCTTGGCAAGACTTTGCATGATTATCTAAGCAAAACAAATATTGTAGAAAGCTGAATGCAGAACGTTTAATGCATAAAGCTGTAAGCGTAATATTTTTAGCTTTAAGCATTCAGCGTAAACAATCATTCCTTAATTCGCAACCCCAAAGCGGTAACAACGCTTAATTTTACAAATATTTCTTTTCGTAGTTCATAGTTATTATTTCAAAATTCGTATTTGTAATGGCTAAAATAGGCATCAATATAGCAACCGGCAGTTTACAACAGGCAGAGATGATTGTGGGAATAGACCTTGGTACCACCAATAGCCTGGTGGCCATCATTCACCCGGAAAGCAAGCAGCCAACGGCTTTAAAAGAGCATAATGCCAGCAGTCTTGTTCCCAGTATTATTCACTTCGATCTTTATGGAAACCCGGTGGTTGGTGAAGAAGCCAAAAAATTCCTGGAAACCGATCCGCAGAATACCATCTTCAGCGCCAAGCGATTGATGGGGAAGAGTTATCATGACTTAAAAGAAAACGCGGGGTTCTTTACCTATAAAGTAATTGATGACGATACAGACAGCCTGGTTAAAGTACAGGTAGGAGATTGTTTCTATACTCCCATTGATTTATCCTCTTTTATTTTAAAAGAGCTCAAACAAAGAGCCGAACATATACTTAAAACGCCTGTTACCAAAGCCGTAATTACGGTGCCCGCTTATTTTAATGATGCACAAAGGCAGGCCACCCGCGATGCCGGTAAATTGGCCGGTCTGGATGTTTTGCGAATCATTAATGAGCCAACCGCAGCCAGTCTTGCGTATGGATTGGGTTTGCGTAAAGACGAAGAAAAAACCATCGCCGTATATGATCTGGGTGGAGGCACATTCGATATTTCTATCCTCAAAATCAGCAATGGCATTTTTGAAGTATTAACCACCAATGGAAATACCTATCTCGGGGGCGATGATCTGGACAGGACCATAGTTCAATACTGGATGGGCCAGGCCGGCATTACGGACGAT
>CAYHTC010000424.1:0-1635 GCA_964359445.1 uncultured Sediminibacterium sp.
TGAGTGATGGTGGATTTGCCACGGGCACCATGATGGGTTCCGGCGGATTTATTGTGTTGGATGAAGACCAGTGCGTAGTTAAGAATACCTATACATTTGCCCGCTTCTATCGCCATGAAAGCTGCGGCCAGTGTTCACCCTGCCGCGAAGGAACAGGCTGGATGGAAAAACTATTATTACGTTTGGAAAAAGGACAGGGTAAAATAAGTGATATTGATTTGTTGTGGGATATACAAAGAAAAATATAAGGTAATACAATTTGCCCTTTGGGTGATGCAGCGGCCTGGCCGGTTGCAGCAGCCATCAGGCATTTCAGGGATGAGTTCGAATGGCATGTTACACATCCGGAGGAAGCACAGAAAAGAAATTTCGGATTGGCACATTACGCGGATCCGGTTCATGTGCCGGCGGTGTAAGGAATTCAAAAGTCAAAAGTTAAAAGTCCAAAAATGGATGATGAATTTGTAACTTTTGAAGTAAATGAAGGAGAGAAACCGTATAATATCGGATATAGATGTTTTTTTCTAAAGGCATCATTGTATTTGTTGGAGATTGTAGGTATGACAGAATTTATAGTTCTTTATTTGATCAGTTACTGAGAAGCGCTACATCAATCGGAGCGAATGTTGTGGAAGGGAAAGCGGGCAGCTCTGGAAAAGATTGAAAAAACTATTTCTCAATTGCTTTGAAGTTGGCAAACGAAACAAAATACTTGGTATCCCTGATAAGGGATACCATCATGTTTCTAAACCAAAAATAAATGAACTGATCAAAGAGGCAGATGAGATTTCAAAGATCATTGCTTCCATTATCATAAACGCTAAATAGTCAGGTTAACTTTTTAATTTTGACTTTTTAATTTTGAATTTTGACTCATGTCAGAGCAACCATTATTTAAAGTAACCATCGACAACATCACTGTCGAAGTGCCTGCGGGAACAACTGTTCTCAATGCGGCCCGTAAGATTGGCGGCGATGTGGCGCCTCCTGCCATGTGCTATTACAGCAAGCTGCAGGGTAGTGGTGGTAAATGCCGTACCTGTTTGGTAGAAATTAGCAAAGGCTCCGATAAAGATCCCCGTCCTATGCCCAAACTGGTAGCCTCCTGCCGTACAACTGTGATGGATGGAATGGAAATAAAAAATATTACCAGTCCGAAAGTGGTAGAGGCAAGGGCAGGTATCGTTGAATTTTTATTGTTGAACCATCCATTGGATTGTCCCGTATGCGACCAGGCAGGCGAATGCCATTTACAGGATCTTAGCTATGAACACGGAAAAGAGGGTACCCGTTACGAATTTCAGCGTCGTACCTTTAAGAAACATGCTATCGGTCCGTATATTCAATTGCACATGACCCGCTGCATTCTTTGCTACCGTTGTGTTTTTGTTGCTGATCAGTTAACCGGTAAAAGAGAGCATGGCATTTTAGACAGGGGCGATCATTCTGAAATTGCCACCTTTATTGAGAAGAGCCTGGAAAATGATTTTATCGGTAATGTAATTGATGTTTGTCCGGTAGGCGCTTTAACCGATAAGACTTTCCGTTTTAAGAACCGTGTATGGTTTCTGAAACCGCTGGATGCGCACAGGGATTGCCCAACCTGCAGTGGAAAAGTTACTTTGTGGAACCGTG
>CAYHTC010000425.1:0-1616 GCA_964359445.1 uncultured Sediminibacterium sp.
TGATGTGTTGCTCTCTTGTTTGTAAAGCCATCCGTAAGGCACGGTTGCCCTGGGCATCAATACTAACCCCAATTAAGCGGCCGGGCATTCCACGCTTGAAATCATCTTTGGTGGCAAAAAAAGCTGCATGCGGTCCGCCAAAACCCATAGGCACTCCAAAGCGCTGGGCAGAACCAATGGTTACATCGGCGCCTAACTCACCAGGAGGCGTTAAAAGCGTAAGCGCCAGTAAATCGGCGGCCATAATTACTAATCCATCTATTGCATGAACCGTATTAATAAATGTCCGGTAATCTTCAACAGAACCATTGTTATCAGGATATTGAATGATCGCGCCGAAATAGGTATGGTCCAATTCGAAAGTTTTATAATCTCCATATACCAGTTCAATACCAATAGGTTCGGCCCTTGTAACCAACACCGCTTTTGTTTGCGGGAAAATTCCGTTGTCAACAAATAATTTAGGTTTGCCGATGGTATCTGTTTTATTGGCGTAATGAAAAATCATTGCCATGGCTTCAGCGGCTGAAGTAGCTTCATCAAGCAGTGAGGCATTGGCGATGGGCATACCGGTAAGGTCTGTGATCATCGTTTGAAAATTCAGGAGACTTTCCAGGCGTCCCTGTGAAATTTCTGCCTGGTAAGGGGTGTACTGGGTATACCATCCCGGGTTTTCAAAAATATTACGGAGGATAACGCTGGGCGTGATCGTTCCATAATAACCCTGGCCGATATGGTTTTTATACAATTTATTTTTGGCGGCCACTTTCTTCAGTCCATCAAGATAGTCAGCTTCACTCATGGCAGCGGGAATAAGTAAATCGCCTTTTATCCGGATAGAGGCCGGAACTGTTTTACTGATCAGATTCTCCATTGTTCCTAAGCCGATAGTTTCTAACATAGTTTGGGTATCACCTGCATTGGGGCCAATATGTCGTTGCTTGAATTCCTGGGATGCTTGTTCAAAAAGGTTCATATACTATTGCGGAGTTTTGAGTTTCAGTTACCTGTCGTGTAGAACAATGCCTGCAAAACGGGCACAGCTAAATCGCCGCAAAGGTAAGCGGATATGTCAGGATAATAAAGGGCTTATTGAACTTGGGGAAAGGGTGTGCAATTTGGGCAGGTGTTGAAATAAGTTAGGTACTTTATTAAACAAGTCGTAGATTTCACTCACTCAGTGTGGTATCCGAATCCTTTAAAGACTTCCCCCTGTCTTGGGTAATGTGTAGAATTGCCGTTTTACTGTATAGAAATAAGTAAGCCTGGCCCTTTTAATTTTAAACTGGTATAATGAAAAATACTAATCTACTGCTACTCACTGGGGTTTTATGTATCCTTTTCGTTTTTTTTGGTTGTAAAAAAGTGCCTGCCGGGCTAAAAGAAAATATTGAAATAAAAGATACGCTTCCGATAAAGGATACACTTCCGATAAAGGATACACTTTTCAGGCCGGACTCGCTTTTGAATAAGGATACAACTAATGGCTGTATAATGCTTGCAGTTATTACTGTTTCTCAGCCTTACTCATTTCCGGTTTGGCATCCTGCTGCACAAATACTGGGGTTCAATTATACCCCACTTGCGGGTATTGCGCAAAATGGTAAACCTCATTC
>CAYHTC010000426.1:0-1610 GCA_964359445.1 uncultured Sediminibacterium sp.
AACACAGGAAGTATTAGCAACCGGTAAAGTGTTTACCTCTTAAACATATATAGTAACCCCCGGGGATAGGGAGTGTAAATTTTAAGTACCAAAAAAATACCTCCATGCAAAGAATAGTAATACTCATTTTTTATTTTATATTGGTAACAGTAAATGCCCAGATAGTTGAGCAAATCAATCCCTCCCTGCTCAACCATCAATGGCCCGCTTCATGGATAACCTGTCCTGGTATACCACAGCGTGAGTATGGTGTATATCATTTTCGTAAATCTTTTATACTGGATAAAGCGCCTGACAAATATATAGTACACGTTACCGCCGATAACCGTTACCGGTTATTTGTAAACGGCAAAGCTGTCTGCAGTGGTCCGGCCAGGGGTGATTTGTATAACTGGTATTTTGAAACCATTGACATAGCTCCTTTTTTGCAGAAAGGAAATAATACCATCGCGGCACTTGTTTGGAATATGGGTGTGCATGCGCCTGTGGCACAGGTATCCAATCAAACCGCATTTGTAATGCAGGGAAATAGCGAGGCGGAAAAAATAGTGAATACCTCAGATGGATGGAAAGCATATCAGAATACAGCTTACTCACCCTGTTCAACAGATAATGGCGCCCGTTTATGGACCTATATGGTGATCGGGCCCGGCGACCAGGTGGATGCAGCCAAATATCCCTGGGGATGGGAGCAGCCCGGCTTTGCTGATACAACAGGCTGGCTGGTTCCTAAAAAAACTGGTAATCCGATTGCAGTTGGTTATGGCACCGATAATCTCTGGTCATTGAAACCAAGAAATATACCGTTACTTTTTGAAAAGCAGCAACGTATATCTTCCGTTCGCCGTGCAACAGGTATACAAATTTCAGGTAATTTTTTGTCCGGAACCCAGCCATTGATCATTCCGGCTAAAACTACGGTAAGTATTTTATTGGATCAAACATTCAATACCGTTGCGTATCCTGAGTTGGTGGTGAGTAAAGGAAAAGGCGCTTCTGTTAAACTTACTTATGCAGAAGCATTGTTTACCAAAGACAGGCAGAAAGGGAACCGTAATGAAATTGACGGGAAAGAGATCATGGGTAATTATGATGTATTTTTTCCGGATGGTGGGTTGAAAAGACAGTTTCGTCCGCTTTGGTTCAGAACCTATCGGTATATGCAACTGGATATCACAACCGGCAGTGAACCATTGGTCATTGATGATCTCTATGGTTCGGCTACCGGTTATCCTTTTGAAGTAAAAGCCTCATTTACCAGTAACGATACGTCATTACAAAAAATATGGGATATCGGTTGGCGAACGGCACAATTGTGTGCGGGAGAAACTTATTTTGATTGTCCGTATTATGAACAGTTGCAGTATGAAGGCGATACCAGAATTCAGGCGCTGATATCCTTATATGTTACCGGTGATGATCGCCTGATGCACAAAGCCATTCTTGATTTTTATCATTCACGCGTACCGGAAGGATTAACACAGGGACGTTACCCCAGTAATCGTTTACAAGTGATTCCTCCATTTTCTTTGTACTGGGTATCGATGATTTACGATTAGTGGATGCATCGAAAGGACACAAAATTTATCGCTCCCTTGTTAATACCTATG
>CAYHTC010000427.1:0-1572 GCA_964359445.1 uncultured Sediminibacterium sp.
AAATATAAAAGGAACCTGCAAACACCGTGTACAGGCAGCTATCTTTATCAGGATTTTAACGGCAGCGCGGGAAAGCGGTATTTTTGCAAATAAATTCTTATGCTTATCTTTTACCTGTGAATACTATCGCGCCCGGCATATTACTCATCTCCGACCCTTTTCTGAAGGACCCGAATTTTATGCGTACCGTTGTTCTCTTATGTGAACACCGGACCGAAGGCAGTTTCGGGTTTGTACTGAATAAATCATTTGACCAGGAACTTGGCGAGCTGATTATACAGGCAGAAGGCATCCGGTTTCCGGTGTATGATGGAGGGCCGGTTCAAAAAGACAGTTTACATTTCCTGCACCAATGCCCCGAACTGATAGCTGGTGGCATTGAAGTAATTAACGGCATTTTTTGGGGAGGCGATTTTGAAGAAGTACTGGTATTGCTGAAAGAAGGTAAACTCGGCAGGAATGATATCCGTTTTTTTCTGGGATATAGTGGCTGGACTGAGGGACAATTAAATGCTGAACTGGAAACCAAAAGCTGGATCACCCGCGAAGCCAGCAGGCGGCTGGTATTTAATATGAATACGCAACAGATCTGGAAAGAGGCCCTGAAAGATTTAGGAGGAGAATATACCCGGATGGTCAATTATCCGACTGATCCGCAATTGAATTAAAAACCGGTTGTAAAATATCTCCCGCCGGATGAGCTTACACCGGCAGGAGATATTCAGGGTTGTTAATTAGATCTACGCTCCATTTTTAAATCAAAAATGACAGCCAGCAATAAAAAAATCACAGCCATCAAATATTCGTTAAGCGACAATAAATAAGTTTTATAGAACCGGTCAACAAGAATTAGAACCGGCCCGATTAAAAAAACAATAAGAGAAAAAAAGGTTTTAAAAAATTTTAGCGATTTCATTGGTATGTATTTATGTGTTCCGGCATAATTTATTAAATCCTGCCTGATAGCGTTTACGTCACTTACCTGAACATGTCAATCACCCAGGGTGACCGTAGCTTTTTCATTGGATCAGTTACCATATCAGGGTAGTATTTCTGATAAAAATAAAACCCGATGAGATTCAGTTGGAATGATATCAGCCAGACCAATCCTACATCTATCAGACTATGTGTTCGAAAAGCCAGACCATACACAATAAGCCCGACCACATTAATGCCAAAACCATGTAATACCAGCAGGAATAGCAGGAATTTTTTTACAAAATTTTTCATGTGATTTATTTTTATTGTACCTCTAATAAACAGTCACCAAAACTTATAATTGTTATAGCAGCGCCTACCCATCCAAGATTCCTGACTGCCCATTTTGTGGCCACTTTTATAACATCCGCAACAATCAACCCTGCCGTTTTCTCCGACCAGCCAACGATTGAAAATGCTGATCCTATTCCAAATCCAATCGCTTCTTTAAAGCATTTCCAAACCTCCGCGCCCGTAATATTTTCTTTTTTTGTCAACCGGTTAATGTATATCGCCATCTTATCAACCGCTTCCCCTTCCGGCAGCAACATTTCATTGCCGGTACTAAAATACGGTTTTCCATCATTTTCCAAA
>CAYHTC010000428.1:0-1569 GCA_964359445.1 uncultured Sediminibacterium sp.
ATATCAAAATTAACGAACTCGCCGGTGAGCCAGTAGTAACGCCTGCCATGCGGATCTTTTCGCTCATCAAATTCTTCTTCGTATTTGGCATAGGCCTGGCTGCATATCTTAATGCCCTTAATTAATTTTTCATCGCCTTTGGGAATATTCACGTTCAGGCAAAGATGTTTATCTTCCTTACTACTGTTCAGCACATGCTCAACCAATACCCTGGCAAATTTCTTAGCGGCTGTAAAATCGGCATCAATGCTCAGATCCAGTAAACTGAAACCAATACTGGGTATGCCCTCAATCGAGGCCTCCAATGCCGCCGACATGGTACCTGAATAGATCACATTAATCGAATGGTTGGCGCCATGGTTAATACCACTCAGGCAGATATCCGGCTTACTGTGAATCACCTTGTCTACTGCCAGTTTTACACAATCTACCGGTGTGCCGCTGCAACTATAGGCTTCTATGCCTTCAAATACATTTACTTTCTGCATGCGTAACGGGTGGCCAATGGTAATGGCATGCCCCATACCGCTTTGTGGTTTATCGGGGGCCACTACCACCACTTTACCCAATCCCTTTACCGCTTCTATCAATGCACGAATACCGGGTGCGGTTACGCCATCATCATTGGTTATAAGAATAATTGGCACCCTCTTCTTTTTTGTCTTTGCTTTTGCCATAACTGCAAGATACGATTAAGATATTTTGCAGGCGTTAAACCTGTTTTAAATTATAGAAACCTATGTGCCTCTCTCTTTTGTTTTGCCGCATTCTTCATTTATTGCTCCGTTCTTCATCTATTGCCCCGCTCTTCAGAGCGGGATAAACTTTAGTTCCATGAAGAGTGTTAACCAAAAAGAATAGGGGCGTATAAAAAATATTTTTTGATTTAACTAAAAATATTAGTAATTTGCTAACTAAATCAGTTAGCTATGTCAAACGCCGGAAAAAATTTACGCTACCTGCGCAAGCTGCGTGGCTGGACACAGGAAGAGTTTGCCAATAAACTCAAGATCAAAAGATCCCTGGTGGGGGCCTATGAAGAGGAGCGTGCAGAGCCCAGGCTGGAAGTGATGGAACTGATCTGCAATATTTTTAAATTAGGTCTGGAAGATTTTTTATTCAAGGATATGTCTGCCCCCAAAGCCATCAGTTATCTTGAAAAAAGGCGCCAGATGAAAATGGTATCCGAGGTAGCTGAAGTGCGTTTTGTGCCTGTAAAAGCCGCCGCCGGTTACCTGGCAGGATATGGTGATCCGGAGTTTGTGGATGAACTCAATACTTTCACTTTGCCGATGCTCGGTCCCGGGCAATACCGTGCTTTTGAAATTATTGGCGATAGTATGTTACCCACACCCGGCGGCAGCGTGATCGTTGGTGAAAAAGTGGAGGATCTGGATGATGTTAAGAACAGTAATACCTACGTTGTATTATCCAAAAATGAAGGGGTAGTGTATAAGCGGGTCATGAAAAATAACCGTCTTAAAAATAAGCTCAACCTGATCAGTGATAAACCCCAATATGACCCCTAACATGTAAGCGCCGAAGATCTAATGGAAGTCTCGAAGGCAA
>CAYHTC010000429.1:0-1564 GCA_964359445.1 uncultured Sediminibacterium sp.
GTAAAGGCAGATTTGAGGGATGCTGTTGCGAAAACACTATTGCTGTTATAATTTTAAAAAACAGCTTTTTCGCTTGAGATAAAAATAGAAGGTCGAAATAATGAAAACTGTTAACAAAACATTGAATAACATTATTACCGTTCTGGCAAGCTATCACTTTCAGTGAATTGTGTTATGATATAGGTAAGTATGTGTTTTGCGATTTCCTGTTTCGATTGTGTAGCCAGTTCAAGCATACCTTCGTGATCAATAATGGTAACCTTATTGGTATCTTTTTCAAAACCAGCCCCTTCGTCATTTAATGAATTGAGAATAATACAGTTTAGATTTTTTTTATTCAATTTCAGGATGGCATTCTCTTTTTCATTTTCAGTTTCTAAAGCAAAGCCGGCAATAAATTGCCCGGGCCTTTTATTAGCTCCAAGATGCTGCAGTATATCCTTAGTATGACAGAGCGTTACATTTAACTCATCCCCATTTTTCTTAATTTTCTGATTAGCTGTTATAGATGGGGCATAGTCTGCCACTGCGGCACTCATAACTATAATGTCTGCATCCCGGTGTTCATCACATTCTTTGAACATTTGTTCTGCCGTCTGGATATGAATTGTTGAAAGCCCTGTATAAGCGGTCTTTTGATTAGTTGGCCCCGTTACCAAAACAACCTCAGCTCCTGCTAAATAAAAGCTTTCGGCTAATGCAAAGCCCATTTTGCCTGATGAACGATTACCTATAAAACGTACCGGATCAATGGCTTCATATGTTGGGCCTGCAGTTACTAAAACCTTTTTGCCTTTTAATTGTGTTGACCTGAAAAAACGTTCAATAAGAAAATTAATAATCTCTTCCGGTTCAGCCATTCTTCCCTCTCCTGATAATCCGCTGGCCAGTTCTCCGTTATTTACATCAATCATTGTTATACCATACTCTTTTAGCAGGCTGATATTCTTTTTTGCAGAGGGATGATGCCACATGTCTTCATCCATCGAAGGGGCTACAACCACCGGGCAGGTGGCAGACAGATACACGGCAAGTAACAAATTATCGCAGGCCCCTGCCGCTAATTTTGACAGGGTATTACAACTAAGCGGGGCAATCAGCATAAGATCGGCCCAATGGCCTAAGGCAACATGATTATTCCATTCGTTTTGCTCATGCCACGCAATGTGAACTTTATTTTTGGAGAGTACCGACAAAACTAAAGGGCTGACAAATTCCCTGGATGCATCTGTCATCACTACTTTAACGTCTGCACCAGCCTTTGTAAGGAGTCGTATCAGGATAATTGACTTATACGCCGCGATACTTCCGGTAATGCCAATGAGTATCTTTTTATTGTTTAGTACCATCATTAAAGTAACGTAAAATATTATTATCCAACAATAACAGCGTATTCTGCTGTATTTACATTAGCTTTTTAAAGATATTTGATCGTTAAAGGGGCCACCTCAAACCCTTTGGGCTTGCCAACACCATAAGAGCCTGTATTTTTCACAATCAAGCGGGCATTTGTTCCGCTTTGCTATTACCACATACCGGGCATGTTATCACAGATTTTAGTTGA
>CAYHTC010000430.1:0-1556 GCA_964359445.1 uncultured Sediminibacterium sp.
TTAGTTTCGGATGGCTGGCAGTTCCCCTCACATTTATTGCTTACGTAATTCTATCTTTGTTATTCAAAAAACATGAATCATGACCTATAATGTTCAGATCAAAGTGATGCCCTTAAAAGATTTATTGGATCCACAGGGAAAAGCCGTGCTGGGCGGTTTACAAAACCTCGGATTAACTTCCGTATCAGATGTGCGGGTAGGTAAACATATTACCTTACAAATAGAAGCTGAGAGTGAGGGCCTGGCCAAACAAATAGCTGAAGAAGCCAGTAAGAAACTATTAGCCAATCCGGTAATGGAATTTTATGAAATTGAAATGATCAACTGAATAAGTTAAGAGTCTGGAGTTCAGATGATTCCAACTCCAGACTCCAAACTTCAAACTTCTAACTCCTTGCTTTACCTAATCCCCACCCCCCTCGGTAACCTAAAAGATATTACGCTACGTTCTCTTGAACTGTTGCAGCAGGTGGATGTGATCTTGTGTGAGGATACCCGTACTTCTTCCAAACTACTGAACCACTATCAAATTCAGAAACCAGTTTCTCCGTATCATCAGCATAATGAACACAAAATTGTGCCGCATATTGTGGAACAGTTAGTGGCCGGAAAAACAATGGCATTGATTACAGACGCGGGTACGCCTGGCATTTCAGACCCCGCTTTTTTATTGGTTAGGGAATGCATTAAGCATAATGTAAAAGTAGCATGCCTGCCCGGAGCTACCGCTTTTGTACCCGCGCTGGTAAACAGTGGCATACCCGCCAACCGTTTTGTATTTGAAGGTTTTCTGCCATTAAAAAAAGGCCGCCAGACAATGATGAAACAACTGGCCAGCGAAGAAAGAACCATGGTTTTTTATGAAAGTCCCATGCGTTTGGTAAAAACCCTCGAAGAATTTGTTGTGTATTTCGGGGCCGGCAGAGCCTGTTCCGTTAGTCGCGAATTAACCAAACTATTCGAAGAAAATAAACGCGGCAGTTTACGCGAGGTATGCGACTATTTTAAAGCCAAAACCGTAAAAGGAGAAATAGTGATTGTGGTTGCGGGGAAAGCCGGGTAAAAAAGAATATTGACTATTGAACACGGAATTTTGAATGTTGAAGGAATTGCGAAGTTTAACTTTTGAAATATTTTAAATTATTTTGAGTGTAAAGTTATTATTATGAAAAAATATTTATCAGTATTTCTTCTCCTGTCATCTGTCATCTGTCATCTGTCATCTGCCCTCGCTCAGCCCGACCGCTGGCAACAACGTGTTAAATACAATATCAATGTAACGATGGATGTGGTTACCAATCGTTTTGCCGGAACAGAGAAATTGGAATACACGAATAATTCTCCTGATACCTTATCCAAAATATATTTTCATTTGTACTGGAACGCTTTTCAGCCCGGCAGTAGTATGGATATGAGAAGTCTTGAATTGGGTAAGACAAGGATAGCTGAGCCTCGCAAAGAATGGGATGGATTGGATTGGGATAGCCGTGTGAAGGACCGTATCGGTAAATTAACGCCCGGAGAAATTGGTTACCAGCAGGTGAAAGTATTCGTAT
>CAYHTC010000431.1:0-1555 GCA_964359445.1 uncultured Sediminibacterium sp.
ATCCAGCAGGCGTAAAACAAAATCCTTATTACGGCTTTCAAAAAGGTGGTTATTACTTACCAGGTAATCCATAGCGTTTAGAAAAAATTCACGGTTGGCAAACCGGTAATTTTCCAGCGGCAATATACCCATGGCCAGGGGTCCTGCTGTATTACTCACCGAATTGGTTACCATATCCGCATCGGCCACCACAATTTGTTTTCCTGCTTTTATGCCTGCACTAAGAAAAGGTTTGCCGGTTGTTTGTAGCACAGAATCCATCACTTTCTTACTCAGGCGATTACTGTAAAGAGAATTAAACTTCCCTTCCAGTAAAACAGCAACGGGTATATAGCTTTTATTGAAACTAATCAGATCATCATCCCCCTTTACACTATTGATGGAAACGATAGCAGGAGAACTGATTCGCCGGCTATTGGTATCCGTTGCCAATAAAATGGTTTTAAGAATGCCAGGCGCTTTCACCGTATCAATACTTGAGGGAAATATCGGCAATACCCTGTCCAGGTTCCTGGATATTGGATGGTTGCTTCGGGCAGAGAGAAAAGGATAATAGGGCCAGGGAACACGCTGCATTTTTGGACTGCCATCCGCATTCTGACCAATCACAATGGGTATCCTGGAGCAGTTAAGATCCTGCACGAGATCCGGGTTAATGCGAACGCCATATTTAAAAAAAAGGTCATCCAGGTTCAATCCCCGGTCAAAAGCGGTATACTCAGCCTGGCTGCGCATCAAACTGTCCAGTTCCGCATGCAGTTTATCTATGAACCAGATAACATGTCCGCCATGCATCACGAACTGGTCAATTTTCAGTTTATCCTCATCAGTAAAAGGCTGAGTGGGTTTTACAATCATCAAAGCATCAATCAATCCCGGATCAGGAAAGCCCATTTTTAAATCAAACACTGCCAGCCGGTATTCATTACGCAAACTTTCGCCCAGATCATTTACTTTAAAATCAATGGGCTCACCATTACCTACCGCATAGGCAACAGTAGGTACATATTGCCGGGTAAGCTTATCAATCGCATTCGCAAACTTATACTCAAGCAAGGCTTCTGCCGCATTCCTGGTAGCTTCCACATCTTCCTGCGGGTTATCTGTGATTACATTGTATTGTTTATACACTTTCCGGCTGCTGCGAAGGTCAACCGCAATGGGCTTTTGATTTTTCCGGTAACTTACCAATGCGGAGGGAATGATCAATTGATTGGTCTCTGTTTCAGTTTTGGAAGATATTTTTTCACTCCTTTCGAAAACCACGCCTAATCTGGAAAGACTATCATAGTATAACACTTTGGCAGTATCATTGGTAATATCCTCCCCGGGTTTCTCAAAACTCACTTTTACCAGATTTCCTGATAAGGATTTGAACTCATCCAACAGGTCCTTAGTTGCAATGCTTAGTTTTTTATAATCAGCCGGAAGGTCTCCGGTAAGAAATACTTTAATGGTAATTACACTATCTACATTCTGCAATAATGTTTTGACAGAAGGGGTAAGGCTATATCTTTTTTCAGCGGTTAGATCCATCCGGTAAAAAAAGAATGTT
>CAYHTC010000432.1:0-1518 GCA_964359445.1 uncultured Sediminibacterium sp.
AAGGAAGCAATCAGCAAGTATATCCGTGAATACAAAGCAAAGCATTCAGACAAAAAGAAAACTGTCAGGACTTCACGAACAAGGGAAAAAGTAACAGCGTAATTTGACAGTTACTACTTCGTGGAGAGAGAACGCCTGCTGATAATCCCGAAAGCTTTCGGGACTGCAAGCGGGCTGACGAGCAATGGGAAAGTTCGTGTCTCTTTTGTGGTTTTGTAGCGGGGCGACAGTTGGGTGCGTTTAATGCCCGCCTGACAGCAAGCCGAAAACCGTTATATACGATTTTAGCAGACCCGACAGCGACAGACAATTTCCCAACAATTTACTCATAGACAAAAAATATTTACAAAATGAAGTTGTGCTTTCGGACAACTTTTGTATATTTGCATCGTGGACAAAAACAAAAAGTTACGGACAGTTATTTTTTATAAGGACTATTTTTCAGAGTTCTTTGAAAAGCAACGAGCGAAAGTAAAAGAAAAAATAATCTGGACTTTTGATTTGATAGAAGAAATTCAGAAGATACCTGAACCTTACCTCAAACACATTGAAAACACGGACGGACTTTTTGAAATTCGTGTTCAACAAGGTAGCGACATTTTTAGAATATTCTGCTTTTTTGACCAAGGGAAATTAGTAGTGCTGGCAAATGCCTTTCAAAAGAAAACTCAAAAGACACCGAAACAAGAAATTGAAAAGGCACTTAAAATAAAGGAAGAATATGAAAACGAAAAAAAGTAACATAATGACACTTGAGCAGTTCAAAGACAAGCACTACGGCAAACGTGGGACTGCAAAGCGTGACCAACTTGAAGCAGGTTACGAGAACTTTAAAATTGGTGCTTTAATCCACGAAGCCCGACTTGAAAAAGGTTTGACACAGGAAGAACTCGCTAAAAAAGTTGGAACTACAAAATCATACATTTCAAAAATCGAGAACAACATTAAAGAAGTGCGTATCTCGACACTTCAAAAAATTGTTGAACTTGGTTTAGGCGGACAGTTACAACTTTCAATTAAACTTTGACACCATTGACGACAGGAAGAAAAACCGTATATAACACGGATTTGGCGTTAGTGGGGCTGAAGTGCTAAATTGAGCATTTGGAATTCTAATAAACATTTGTGCTAAACTGAAACTTTGATGCTACGAATTCCCCACCATCGCAAAGCCCGAAAACGTTATGAGACAAATTATTGTTTATCCTGGTGAAGACAAGTATTGGGTTGCTGAGTGCCCAAGTCTTCCAGGCTGCATTAGTCAAGGCACTTCAAAAGAAGAAGCAATCGCAAACATTAATGAAGCAATTCAAGTTTATATTTCCACTTTTAAAGAAGATAAACTTCCGGTTTCCCACAAGTTTTCCGATAATCCTTAAATTCAAAATCTATTTCATCAAAGTTCACTGTTGCTAACATTTTTTCTAATAATTTATTTAAACAATCTTCCCTTTCTTTCATCCATTTCGATGTGTAAAATTTGTCCATTATCAAATAATCGGAGTTTTTACAGGACTT